>NZ_JBFOCV010000039.1:0-2707 GCF_040907975.1 Aeromonas sp. s10
AGTCACTTCCGTGGTGCCCGCTACCCTGCCGGTCAGGAGGCCGGTGGTGGAGACGGTGGCCGTGGTGATGTCGGCTGGCAGCCAGGCGACGCTGCTGCTGATATCCACCGTGGTGTTGTCGCTGTAGGTGGCGGTGGCGGTCAGTTGCCGGGTCTGGCCCTTGGCCAGCGAGACGCTTGGCGGCGTGACCTGGATGGCGGTGAGGACGGCGTCGGTGACGGTGATCTGGATTGTGTTGCTGATAATGCCATCGTGGCTGGCCGTGACGGTGGTCGTCCCCGCGTCTCTCGCGGTGAGCGCACCGGGTGAGGACATGGTGGCGATCCGGTCGTCACTGGAATGCCAGCTTGTCTCACTCGTCAGATCCTTGACCGAACCATCGCCGTAATGACCCGTTGCCATAAAGGGCTGGGTATTACCTTTTGCCAGGATGAGTGAACTGCTTCCTCGAGTGCTGACCGGGCTGGCAACAATATGGATCCGTTCTAACGATGGCGAGGTCTCGGGGGTGGTGTCCTCTGAGCCACCACTACAACCCAATAATAAAAATGAAAAAAGCAGGGCGACATATGACCGTAATATCTTTGTCATAGGTAAAGTCCTCTAGGTTTATATTTCTGGCGCAAGCCTTGAAGGGCTCGCATGAATGTATGGACGTCGTGACAGTCAGGCTGGAAATCATGTTTTTGATGGGGGGGCTTATAAGCCCAGTCAAAACATCTGATTTCAATCAGAGCGGCGTTAATAGCCAGGTGTTGGTTGGCGGATGGTGGCCGCCAGTAATCTATTCACTGTCGAGACGTTTATTTACTGGGGGCGCAGGACGTTGCTGTATTGCAGATGTCCTGGCGCACGGATATAGCTGGCGCTTGCGCGCCAGCAACAAAAGCTAAATATCCTCACGAACACAGGCCACGTGGTTGCTTTCGGTATCGTCGGCTTGGCTGAAGGAAGAACCATTGTTCATGTTGGTGCGCCAGGGGCCTATCCAGCCCTTATCGTTGGCCCAGTAGAGGTTCGTACTACCGCCACATCGGCCTCGCAGGGGCCACCCGTGAACATCACACATGTCATCACTGGGCTGACCGAGTTCCGTTACAGATGAGCTCTGAATAAACAGGTTTTCGAGTTCGAGTTTGGTTGGCAGGCGAGCCGCTGGGTTCAGCCCTTTGCAATAGGCATCGGCATCGTTCCAGTTACGTCCAATCGTGTCAGGAGTAGTGAAAAACGCCAGGGGGGGCTTAACCTCCACCTCGGCAGTCGCACTGAAGGATTGGCCATTGGCTTCACCGGAGGCAGTGATGGTGACGGTTCCTGCGGAGACGCCGGTCACCTTGCCTTTGTCGGTGCCACTGCTACTGACGGTGGCAACGGTTGGGTCGCTGGAACTCCAGCTCACGGCGTTATCCGCAGTCACATCGAGTTCCTTGCCATTGGAGAGCATGACTTCCCCTTTGAGCTGTTCACTCAAGCCGACCGGCAGAGAGGAAAACGCGGGGGTGATTTGTACCTGGGTCACGTCGAGGTTGGTGATGGTCACCTCGGCGGTGGCGCTAAAGTGCTGACCATTGGCCTCACCGGAGGCGGTGATGGTCACAGTCCCTGCTGACATGCCGACCACCAGGCCTTTGTTGGGACCACTGTTGTAGATGATGGCAACGAACGGGTTGCTGGAGCTCCAGCTCACGGCATCGTCAGCAGTGACATCCAGCAGCAGCATCGACTGATGACCATCGTACAGCAGGGCTTCCCCTTTGAGCTGTTTACTCAAGCCAACCTGCAAGGAGGAAACGGCGGGGGTGATCTGTACCTGGGTCACGACGAGATTGGTAATGGTCACCTCGGCCGTCGCGCTAAAGGGCTGGCCATTGGCCTCACCGGAGGCGGTAATGGTGACAGTCCCTGGGGACACGCCGGTCACCATGCCTTTGTCGGGACCACTGCTGCGGATAGTGGCGATGGCAGGATCGCTGGAGTGCCAGCTCACGGCGTCGTCAGCGGTGACATCCAGCACCTGACCATTGGACAGAGTGACTTTCCCTGTGAGCCGTTCACTCCAGCCTGTCGGCAGGGTGGAGACGGTGGGGGTGATTTGAACTTCCGCCACAACCGCCTTGGTAATGGTCACTTTTGCAGTCGCGTTGAAGGACTGGCCATTGGCCTTACCGGCGGCGGTAATGGTGACAGTCCCAGCGGACACGCCGGTCACCCTGCCTTTGTCGGCACCACTGCTGCTGATGGTGGCGACGGCCGGGTCGCTGGAGCGCCAGCTCACGGCGTCGTCAGCGGTGACATCCAGCACTTGGCCATCGGACAGAAGGGCTTCCCCTGTGAGCTGTTCACTCAAGCCTACGGGCAGAGAAGAAACGGCGGGGGTGATCTGTAGCTGGGTCACGACGGCATGGGTAATGGTCACCTCGGCAGTCGCGCTGAAGGATTGGCCATTGGCCTCACCGGAGGCGGTAATGGTGACAGTCCCTGCGGAGACGCCGGTTATCCTGCCTTTGTCGGCGCCACTGCTGCTGACGGTGGCAACGGCCGGGTCGCTGGAGCGCCAGCTCACGGCGTCGTCAGTGGTGACATCCAGCACCTGACCATCGGACAGAATGGCCTCCCCTGTGAGCTGTTCACTCAAGCCTACGGGCAGAGAAGAAACGGCGGGGGTGATCTGTAGCTGGGTCACGACGGCATGGGTAATGGTCACCTC
>NZ_JBFOCV010000004.1:0-45044 GCF_040907975.1 Aeromonas sp. s10
CCCCGTGGAGGGGTTCCCGAGCGGCCAAAGGGATCAGACTGTAAATCTGACGGCTCTGCCTTCGAAGGTTCGAATCCTTCTCCCTCCACCATCTTTCAGAGAACCCGGCCTTGTGCCGGGTTTTCGCTTTTCTGCCTTCCACAAATCCCCTTCTTCTACAAAAAAACGGGAGGCCAGGCCTCCCGTCAATATTGCACGCTCTCACCCCGAACCTGCTGGCGACAGCTGTCATCAGCAGGTCGGGCAGAGGGGGATAAACGTCTCCCCAGGCATCTGTCTTGTCATCCGCGCCCCTTACAGGGTGAAGCGATAAAAGATATCCACCGCCTGGGCCACCCCGCTCATGGCCTGCAGATAGAGCCTTGGCATCAGCTCGTAGCGCAGCTTGAATTCGGCGATGGGGCTGAACACCCCGACCCCGTACTGGAACTGCAAGCCGGGCAGCAGGTAGGCCGACAGGGTCACCTGGGTGTCATCGCCACTGCCTGCAGTATCGAGGGCCACGTCGCTCATGCCGAGGGACTCCCCGATGCTGGAGACCACGCCGCTCGCCTGGCTCACGGCCCCCGCCACCAGCAGGCCGTTGAAGCCGCCATCCTCGCCGCTGGTCTGCAATCCCTTGCCCCGCAACAGATAGGAGAGCTGTTCGGACTGCGCCATCTGCGGCTCGGAATAGACGGTGATCTTCGGCTTGGTGGCCGGCCCCGTCACCCGCACCCCGACGGTCACGTTGTCCTCGATGGTGTCCGGATCCCGATAGGTCTCGATGTTGAGATAGGGCTGATCAATGGGGCCGGAGAAGAGGATCCGCCCCTCCTTGATGATGAGGTTCTGGCCATAGGCCTTGAAGCGCCCGTCCCTGAGCTCCAGTTGCCCGTTGCCCGAGAGCGGCTTGGAGGGATCCTGGCGAATGTTGAGGGCCCCTCCCACCTTGGTCTTGAGTCCCATGGCTTCAAGGCGGACGTCGTCCCCGAGCCGGATGGCGAGCCTGATCTCCATGGGCAGCGGTGCCGCCTTGGGGACCGGCGGCAGATCGTCGTAGATGACGGTGACATCATCGGAGACCGCTACCGCGCTGTCTGGCAGGCTCTTGACCAGGATGCGCGACCAGGGGATGTCCACCTGCCCGGTCACCCTGGTCTCCTCCCCGAGAGAGATGGCGATGTCAGGTGTCACCCTGACCCGACCCATGCCCGGGTACTGGGCTTCCAGCTCCTTGCCCTGAATGGTGAGGCTGCCGGTCACCGGCTGCTGGGCCCAGCTCAGCCAGCCCCCCAGCACCAGGGGGCCCTTGCCCACCATCATGGAGCCGTCGAGTTCGGCCCGGTTGCCTTCTATCTTGAGGCGGGTCACCAGCTTGGAGAGGGTCACCATGTCGGAGTGGGTCTGAACCTCCCCCTCCTTCAGGTTCAGCTCGCCATACAGCAGGGGGGCAGCCAGGGTACCGTCGAAGCGGGCATCCGCCGAGATGACCCCTTGCAGGGAGCGCACTTCGGGAATGAGGGGCGCAAAGGTCGCCAGCTTCAGATCGTCAAACCTGAGTTGACCGCCGAGGTTGCCGCGGCCGGCGGGATCCCGGATCAGCAGATCGGTGTCGATGTTGCCGATCTGCTCGGAAGCGAAATCGACCCGGATGGCGGCCTGCTGGCGCTCGAAATCGATCCCGAGCTCGAGGCGCTGGTAGTCGGTCTTGAGTTCGTCGGCGACGAAGGTCCCAGGCGTGGTACGCACGGTGGCGTGCAGGGTCGGCTGGTTGCCGCGCCAGCTGGCGCGCCCGTCGGCCGACAGCACCGCCTGCCAGCGGAAATTGTCCGGCAACCAGGGGCGCAGCCGCTTGAGATCAAATTCGTTCAGGGCAAATTCCAGATTGCCCTGGGACTGGGCTATCCGGCTCCCCTTGACGCAGAGACTGGCCTTCTGGGACGCGAGGCAGAGATCCCCCATGGTCAGCTGCTGTTTCGGCAGATCCAGGTCCAGAGACCAGGGGGCGGTCAGCGCCCAGCGCTTGAGGGGGGTCTTGAGCTTCAGCTCGGCAAGGGCGCCACGCCAGTGGTCACCGCGCAAGCTGCCATTCAGGCTGAGGTCTGCCGCCAGGGGATCCCCCTTCATGGTCAAGGTGAGCCCGTGACGCTCGAGATCGCCGCTCAGGTTCAGGGCGATTTGCGAGAGCTTGGTCTCCCCCTGCGCCAGGCTCGCCACCGTCACCGCCACCTCACCGGCGGGCTTCTCCCCGACCAGGGCGTTGGCCTTGATGACGGTCTCCTTGAGGACGGTGCCCGCGTAGGCGAGTCGGCCCGACACCAGATCGGCATTCACGCGCGGCGCCTGCTGGTTGCCGGTGACACGCACCTGGCCCTTGATGTCCCCTCCCAGACCCGGGTAGATACCCCCAAGCTTGGGCGCATCCAGATCCGCATCCAGCTTCCAGGCCTGGGTCGTGAGCGAGCCTTTGGCCTGCAGCCGGTTGGGGCCGCTTTGCAGCGCCAGGGCCGGGATGGTCCACTCCATCTTGTCGTTGCCGCTGAGCCTGCCCTGCAAGGCCAGGGGATACTGGTTGAGCTTGCCATCCACCTTGAGCTCGGGCAGGGCCAGCTGCCAGTGGCCCGCCTCATCCAGATCGAAGCGGCTGGTGATCTTGCCCGCCAATGCCCCCTTGATCTCGGGCACCAGCTCCGCCGGGTTGATCCCCTTGAATTCGGTCGTCCCCTGCCACTGGACCCCCTTGCTCCAGGCCAGCTTGCCGTCGAGCTTGAGCTCCCCCTTGAGGGCCCCCAGCAGCAGCTCGATACGGCTCAGCTGGTTGAGATCCCCCTTGCCCGAGAGCGCCACCTTGAAGGGGGGCACATCGGTCCCCTTGCCGGCGGTGTTGAGCGCAAACTGGTAACCGGAGAGCTTGCCCTTGGCGCTCAGGGTGCCCTTGTCCAGCCGATAGCTGGGCTCATCCTTGGCGGGCTTGTGCAGGGGCCAGGAGAGGCTCTTCCAGTCCAGCGCCAGATCGAAGGGCAGATCCGGGTCGAGGGCCGCAAGGGATCCTTTGAGATTGGCGCCCACCGGCCCCTTGGCCTTGAGTGCCAGCCCAAGCTTGCCCACAGAACCGTCCAGGACGAGATTGACCTGCTCCCCCTTGAGCTCCCCGTCCAGCAGCCCTTGACGCGCCTTGGCATCCAGAGTCAGGGCGAGGGGGTAATCCTCGTGCAGGCGCACCTGACCACTCAAGGCCAGATCCGCCATGGCATGGCGCAAGGAGAGCTCCCGGATGTCGATGCGCTCCTCCTCGGCGGTGGCCGACAGCAACAGGTTGTCTAGCCCCTCCACCAGCTCACCTTGCTGATAACGGAACGCCGTGGCTTTCAGCCCCTCCAGCTGGATGGGGAAAGGCAGTCGCACCTCCGGCAGCACCATGGGCTCGGGCTTGTTTGCGGCCTGCGTCTTGTCACCGGGGGCAGCCTTGCGCTCGCCGGCCGCCAGGGTGGCGCTTTTCTCATCCGCCGGTTTGGCGCCCTTGTCACTGGCCGCCTCCACCGGGGACGGTGCCAGCACCACGTTCAGGCCATCGAGCACAGGGCCGCGCACGATGAGCCCGGCGCGATCCAGGGCGGCGCCAATGTCCAGATCCTTGAGGGTGATCGTCACGCCGGGCACCGCCACATCGAGATCGGCAACCTTGAGGCTGTCGACCTGGATTTTGAGCGGCAACGGATGCCAGACGAAGGGCTCCGACGGCTCTTCCGGCACCGGCTCGGACTCCGCCACCCGGACCACGGGGCGAGTCACCGCCAGAGTCTTGATCCAGAGCTTGCCCTGCAGGAGCTTGCCCAGATCCCAGTCCAGCACGGCCCGCTCCACGGTGACATCCACCAGCTCGTCCTGCCAGCCAACCCCTTCGAAGGTCCAGCCATAACCGAGTTGCCCCGCCACCAGCTCCCCCTTGAGGGAGGGCAGCGCGGCTCTGGCCTGTTGCCACAACCACTTGTTGCCCTGATGGGTGAAGCCCAGCAGGCTGACGCCGATGAGCAGCAGGAAGAAAAGGCCCATGAGCCACAAGAAAATGCGTTTTACCCAGATCACGATGCAGACCCCTGCAAGGAAAGCAGCCGCAGCGGCCAGAAAAGAGAAAGAAGAGGATATGCGCCTGGTTGCCGGGTCATAGTTCCGGCCCCAGTGCGAAGTGCAGCCGCAGCGGCTTGTCCTCCTCGGAGATGCCCACCGCCAGATCGAGCCTGACCTGACCGATGGGGGTGACCCAGCGCACCCCGACCCCGGTGCCTATCTTCCAGGCCTCGCTGTAGTCGACGGTGGCGGTCCCGGCGTCCACGAACAGGGCACCGAGCCACTTCTCGCTGAAACGGTAGTTGTACTCCAGGCTGCCGACGCTGGCGTAGCGTCCGCCGGTCAGCTTGCCATCGTCCCCCCGTGGCGAAATGGTCTCGTAACCGTAGCCCCGGACCGTCTGATCGCCGCCGGTGAAGAAGCGCAGGGAGGGGGGGACCAGGGAGAAATCATCCCCGACGATGGCCCCCTGTTCGGCCCGCATCAGGAAACGGTGATCTTCGCCCAGGGTGCGCAGCCACTTGCTGCGCCCCCACACCCGCATGAAGCTGATGTCGGACCCCCAGTAGGGGCTCGAGAACTCCATCGTCAGTTGCTGGCGATCCCCCCAATCCGGCACCAGACCGCCGCGCACCCGCAGCCGTGACCAGGAGACGCCGGGGATCAGCAGCAGGCTGTTCCCCTCGTCCTGACCCTGGACGTAGCGCTCGTTCTCCAGGCGCACAAAGACGTCTCTGTCCCAGCTCTCCGGTCGGCGTGTCCAGCGGTGCACCCCGAAGGTGGCCAGATCGGAGCGGGTGTCGTTGTTGTCGGTGTATTGATAGCCCGCCTGCAGGGAGTAGTAATCCCGCAGCGGGTTGCCCACCGGGATCTGGTAGTCGAAGCTGAGCTCCGCTTCCGGCGCCGAGATCTTGGCGGTGCTGGAGAGGCGGTGACCATAGCGGTTCACCCAGGGTTTCTCCCAGGTGGCACTCAGGCGCGGCCCCACGTCCGTGGCATAACCGATACCGGTCTCAATTTCGTGATCGACCCGGTTGGAGAGGGTCACCTGCACCGGCACCCGGTTGCCCTCGGCCTGGCTGATCAGGGGTTTGATGTCCACCTGCTTGAACAGCTTGGTGGAGGAGACATCCTGGGACATCTCCGCCAGACGGATCGCCAGATAGGGGTCGCCGCTCTTGATGTTGATGAGCGGGCGGATCAGGTGCAGTGCCTCCGGCGTCGCGTCATAGCGGATCTCGCCGAAATGGTAACGCGGGCCAGAGCGAAACAGGATGTAGATCTCCGCCTTGCCCTGTTCCGGGAAAACCTTGACCTGGCTCTTGCTGATCTTGGCGTCAAAATAGCCGCGGGCCAGCCCCAGACTGCCGAGATCCGCCTTGATGGATTCATATTTGCCGTGGTTGAGGGGATCTCCCTCCTTCAGGGGCAGCTTGTCCAGCAGCTCGCTGTACACCTCGTCGCTCCCCGCATCCCCTTCCAGCAGGATGTCGAGGCGCGAGATGATCACGGGTTCCCCCCGCTCAATCTCGATCACCACCTTGGCGGGCGTCTTCTTGTCGCGGTTCAGGGTGATCTTGGGCTGGTAGTAGCCATAGACCTGCAGCGCCTTCTGTACGCTCTCGGTGATCTTGGCGCGGGCGGGGCGGTACTGGCGTTCCTGATAGACGGGCAGGGCGTTGAGGTAGGCCTCGACGTTGTCTTTCTGCTCTCCCCTGACCCCCTTGATCTGGTAGGTCAACTTGGCCGCCATGGCGGGCATCGCCATCAGCCAGAGAGCGAGGGCGAGCAGCAAGAGACCGGGCCCGGGGCGACGGGATCGCCCGGATGAAGTGCTCCCGGTGAGAAAAGTAGGATAGCATCCTGTCAAACGTCATTTTCCCCGAATAACATGATTTAAAGATTGTGTTATTTAGTACGATACCGAGACTCATCCCGGGCGAGTGCCGCTCATCCTAGCATAATCGCGACGGCGAAATCCCACGCTCGGGGCCCCTTTGCGTGCCGCTCTGCCGCCCCCGGTGCGGGGATCGCTTCGGCCCAGCAAGGAGCCAGCCGGGTGTGAGGAGCCAAACTGCGCACAATCCGGGCAAGGGGCGAACAAAACGCCACCACCGACCCCGCCACGCCGGATCTCCCCTGGCGGCCTTGGGCTGGCAGCAGGGTCCGGCTCGTCGCGACAACCCTTGTCGGACACCCCGCATCCGGCGGGTTTCGTCAACCCGTCCCCCTCGACTTGCTCCGTGCCCTCTTCCCCACCCTGCCTGCTATTGAACAGGAAAATAAGTTTAAATCAATCACTTGAATAGATGGCACTAAAGCTTCGTTCAATTCAATCGATTTATCCCGCTGCCCCTGCGCTCCTGCCTGTCCCACACTGATCCCAATCATCGCAGGAGAGACCCCATGCACCTACGTAGCGAACAACTGGCTGACTACATCGCCGACCGACTCGAGTTCATCACCTTCCTGGCCTGCTGCAGCGCCCTGCTGGCCCTGCTGACTGGCATGAACGGCCAGCAGGCCCTCGCCTTCACCGCGCTCAATCTGCCCTTTGGCCTGGCCCTGCTGTTGGGCATGGCCCTGCTCGCCCCCCTGTCTGCCCACTGGCGCCTGCCCGGCATAGTTCTGCTGCTGGTGAGCGCAGCCCTGGCCACCCTGCAGATGGGGGGCAACTGGCTCAACCCCCTGGCCATCTGGAGCCTCTATGCCCTGCTGGGGCTGGAGATCCTCTGGCAATCCCGGGCCAGGGTCCCCCTGGCCACCGGCCCCCGAAGCCGGGTCTCGCGCCCGAGGGGCTGACGTGGAGGCGCAATTGCAGTAATCTTGCGCCCCCTTTCCCCTCGCCGAGGAGCATTCCGATGAAAAAAGCCTGTGCCCAGCACATCCTGGTCAAGACCGAGAAACAGTGTCTGGAGATCAAGGAGAAGCTCGCCAAGGGCGCCGATTTCAGCCAGATGGCCAAGCGTTTCTCCACCTGCCCTTCCGGCAAGCGTGGCGGCGATCTGGGAGAGTTCTCCAAGGGGGACATGGTCAAGTCCTTCGACGATGCCGTGTTCAAGGGGGAGTTGCTGACCGTGCTGGGGCCGGTGCGCACCAAGTTCGGCTTCCACCTCATCAAGGTGCTCTATCGCAGCTGATCCAGGGCGACGAGGCCATCGGTTCTCTGAGCCGCACGCCTGGGATTGATGATCATTTACTAACGTTATCAGGCAATTAAGTTTATCCTTCTGGGCATAGTTCCATCCTGACCCGTGGATCCCTCTTATGCACAGCTCTTTGTGGTGGCCGCTGCTGACCTGGCTATTGCCCCTTTGCGGGGCCCTTGGCAGCCGCGCCCATCTCTGGCCCTGGTGGCTCGGCTTCATCCTCTGTCTCGCCAGCGCCCTCCTCAGCCTCGTGCTGCTGCTGCGCCTGCCCTGGCGCTATCGCCGCACCACCAACCTCTGGCCGGATATCTGGGGCATAACTCCCCTGCTGCTGCCCCTGCTGTTTCTCGTCCAGGCGCTGCGCTCCCCCCTCACCAACGACGTCAGCACGGATCCCTACCATCCGCCACGGCTCCAGTGGGCCGAGCAGCTCAGAAGCCCGGAGGATCTCCCGGTCTCCCCCCCGCCCCTGCAACTATTTCCAGGCAACCCCGGTCCTCTCTATACCCGGGCATCCCCGGTCGAAGTGCTCGCGGAAGCCGAGGAACTGATGACGGAGCTGGGCTGGCAGGTTCGCCCGGGCAGCGAGGGTATCGATGCCGTCGTCACCACCGGCTGGTTCGGGTTTCAGGATGACGTGGCCCTGCGGGTCTTTGCCGGGCCCAAAGAGACCCGTATCGACATGCGCTCCGCCTCGCGCCAGGGGCGCAGCGATCTGGGGGTCAACCGGGCACGGATCATCGATTTCCTGAATCGGTTGAACGAGCGTCTGGGCGGGGCCTACAAGCCCAAGATGGAGAAGCTCAAAGAGGAACAAGATGCGCATTGAGGTCAAACCGGACCGGGCCTACGCCTGGTTCATCCGCCCCTTCTTCTGGCTGCAGAAACGCAACTACGGTCAGGTGCTGATCCCGGGCAAGTGCTGGGGGCGCTCCCCCAGGCTGTTCGCCGCGGTCGCCACCCTCTACGGCGTCATCAACCGCAAGCGCTCCCCCATCGACCCCGTGCTGCGCTCCCTGGTGACGGTGCGGGTCTCCCAGCTCAACTGGTGTCGTTTCTGTGTCGACATCAACGCCATGACCCTCGTCAAGCGGGCAGGCTCCAGCGACAAGGTGGAGGCGCTAGCCCGGTGGCGCGACAGCCCCTTGTTCGACGAGCGGGAGCGGGCCGTGCTGGACTATGCCGAGGCCATGACCGGGCTGGATGGCGTGAGCGACGAGCAGGCCGCCCGCCTCAAGCCCTGGTTCGATGACGACGCCCTGGT
The DNA here is from genome assembly GCF_040907975.1 of Aeromonas sp. s10. Classification (NCBI taxonomy): domain Bacteria; kingdom Pseudomonadati; phylum Pseudomonadota; class Gammaproteobacteria; order Aeromonadales; family Aeromonadaceae; genus Aeromonas; species Aeromonas sp. s10. The sequence goes on from NZ_JBFOCV010000004.1 coordinate 8,464, forward strand.
GGAGCTCACCGGCCTCATCGCCTTCCAGAACATGTCCGCCAAGTTCAATGCCGCTCTCGACATCGCTCCCCAGGGGTTCTGCCAGTTGCCGGTGCAACCCGAGCACCCCCTCGACAAGGGGCAGGGATGAACCAGGCACGCCTGCTGCTGTTGCTGGCGATGGGGGCCCTGGTCGGCACCTTCTTTGCCCTCGACCTTGGCCACTATCTGAGCCTCACCCAGTTGCAGGCCCACCAGGCGCGCTTGGCCCTTTGGGTCGACAGCCATGTTGTCGCGGCCAGCCTGCTGTTTCTGGTGCTCTATGTGCTCACCACCGCCCTCTCCCTGCCGGGGGCTGCCCTGCTCACCCTGGCGGGCAGCGCCGTCTTCGGCATCCTGTGGGGGCTCTTGCTGGTCTCCTTTGCCAGCTCCCTCGGCGCCACCCTGGCCTTTCTCAGCGCCCGCTTCCTGCTGCGGGACTGGGTCGAGACGCGCTTTGGCGACAAGCTGACGAGCGTTCAGGCCGGCATGCAAAAGGAGGGGGCCTTCTATCTGCTGAGCCTGCGCCTCATCCCCCTCTTCCCCTTCTTTCTGGTCAACCTGGTGATGGGGCTCACCCCCATCAGAGTCAGCACCTACTACTGGGTCAGCCAGCTCGGCATGCTGCCGGGCACCCTCGTCTACGTGCTGGCGGGGAGCGAGCTGGCTACCCTCACCAGCACAGGCAACCTCTTCTCCCCCGGCCTGCTGGCCGCCCTGACCCTGCTCGGCCTGATGCCCTGGCTGATGCGTGCCTTGCAGCGCCGTCTCGCCCTCTACCGATTGCACGCCCCCTACCGCAAGCCGGCGCGCTTTGACTACAACCTGCTGGTGATAGGTGCCGGCGCCGGAGGTCTGGTCACCAGCTACATCGCCGCCGCGGTGAAAGCCAGAGTGGCCCTCATCGAGCAGCACAGGATGGGGGGGGATTGCCTCCATACCGGCTGCGTCCCCTCCAAGGCGCTGATCCGAAGCGCCCGCTTCGCCATTGAACAGCGCAAGGCCGGGGAGCTTGGTTTTACCCCGAGCCAGAGCCGCGCCGACTTCGCCGCCGTGATGGCGCGGGTCGCCCGGGTCATCGAGGAGGTCGAACCCCACGACTCGGTGGCGCGCTATGAAGGACTCGGGGTGGAGTGCATCCAGGGGCGGGCGCGGGTCACCTCCCCCTGGGAGGTGGAGGTCAACGGCAGGCGCCTGACCAGCCGCCATATCGTGATCGCCACCGGCGCCCGCCCCCGGGTGCCCGCACTGCCGGGACTGGACGGGGTTCCCTACCTCACCTCCGACACCCTCTGGCAGCGACTGCGTGAGCCCCCCCGCCATCTGCTGGTGCTGGGAGGGGGCCCCATCGGCTGCGAGCTGGCCCAGAGCCTGGCCCTGCTCGGTATCCCCGTCACCCTGGTGGAGCAAGGCCCTCAGCTGCTGCCCCGGGAAGATAGGGACGTCGCCGGGGCCCTGGCCGCGCAGCTGGAGCACGACGGCGTCACCCTGCACCTCGGCTGGCAGGCTACCTCGGCCGAGTATATGGACGGTAAAGGCACCAACCTGCCCATCCGGCTGCACCTGCGCCGGGGGGACGAGACGCTGGTGGTTGAGGGGGACCAGCTGCTGCTGGCCCTTGGCCGGGAGGCCAACGTGAGCGGTTTCGGGCTGGAGGCGCTGGGGGTTGAACTGGCCCCCGGCGGCACCCTGGCCATCGACGGCTTCCTCACCACCAACTACCCCAGCATCCTGGCGGTGGGGGACGTTGCCGGCCCCTACCAGTTCACCCATTTTGCCGCTCATCAGGCCTGGTATGCCGCCATCAACGCCCTCTTTGGCCAGTTCAGGCGCTTTCGGGCAGACTACAGGGTCATGCCGGCGGCCACCTATACCAGTCCGGAGATAGCCCGGGTCGGCCTCAACCAGAAAGAGGCTCGGGCCCGAGGCATCCCCTTCGAGTCGACCCGCTTCGAGATGGCCGAGCTGGACAGAGCCATCGCCGACGGCGAGTCAGGGGGCTTTGTCGAGGTGCTGACGGTGCCGGGCCGTGACAGGATACTCGGGGCCACCATAGTGGGTGCTCACGCCGGCGAGCGGATCGCCGAGTTTGCCCTCGCCATGCGCCACCGCCTGGGACTTGGCAAGATCCTCGCCACCGTTCACCCCTACCCCACCCTGATGGAGGGGAACAAGTACGTGGCTGGCGCCTGGCGCCGTGCCCGCCAGCCCGGGCGCCTGCTGGCGCTGCTGGCCCGTTATCACCGCTGGCGCCGCGGCGCCTGACTCTGACGAGGCAACCATCATGTTCACGACCCGACTTCGCGCCCTGCTCCGTCCCCTGATGGCCGCCGTCCCCCTTCTGCTTGCCTCCCCGCTCCACGCCAATGACGCGTCGTGGCAGCAGACCCTGCTGGCCGCCAGGGGGCAGACCGTCTACTTCAACGCCTGGGGGGGCAGCCCCGAGATCAACGCCTACCTGGTGTGGGCCAGGCAGGAGATCGCTCGCCAGTACCAGGTCGAGCTGGTGCAGGTGAAGGTGGATGACATCGCCCAGAGCGTGAGCCAGTTGCTGGCCGGCAAGCAGGCTGGCAAGACGTCGAACGGCCCCATCGACCTGCTCTGGGTCAACGGCGAGAACTTCAAGGCGCTCAAGGAGCAGGGGCTGCTGGGGGCCCCCTTTACCGACGAGCTGCCCAACATGGCCCTGGTGGACACCGCCCTGCCGGTGAGTGAAGACTTCACCGTGCCGGTCGAGGGGCTCGAGGCCCCCTGGGGCATAGGCCAGCTCAATCTGATGGTGGATGGCGACCAGGTAGACGCACCTCCCACCTCGGCGGCCGCCCTGCTGGCCTGGGTAAAGGCTCACCCCGGCCGCTTCACCTACCCCAAGCCTCCCCAGTTTCACGGCTCTAGCTTTCTCAAGCAGATCCTGCTGGAGCTGACACCGGATCCGGCGCCCCTCTATCGGGAGGCGACCGATGCCGACTTCCTTCGCATCACCGCCCCTCTCTGGGCCTGGCTCGACCAGCTTCACCCCGCGCTCTGGCGAAAGGGCAGGCTCTTCCCCACCGGCGCCGCCGAAACCAGGCAGTTGCTCGATGACGGCGAGCTGGCCATGACCATCAGCTTCAACCCGGGGGAAGCCCAGAGTTCGGTGCAAAACGGCACCCTGCCCCCCACCGTCCAGGCCATCGCCATGGAGAAAGGGGCGCTCACCAACAGCCATTTCCTCGCCATTCCCTTCAATGCCTCCGCCCGGGCCGGGGCCAAGGTGGTGGTCAACTTCCTGCTGAGCCCCGCCGCCCAGGCGCGCAAGAGCGACCCCGCCTTCTGGGGGGATCCCAGCGTGCTGCGCCAGGAGGCGCTGCCAGGCCAGACCCGTCCGGCATTGCGCTTCAAGGGGGTGGCAGAGCCCCACCCCAGCTGGCAGACCCGGCTGGAAGCAGCCTGGGCCGAGCGCTACGGCCACTGATCCATCATGCAGGCGCGCGCCCCTCTTCTCCTCCTGCTGCCCTTTTTGATGCTGGGAGCCTTGCTGCTGGGGATCCCGCTCGCCGGGGGGCTGCTGTGGCTGGTCATCGAGGGGCTCGCCCCCGCCAATCTATCCCTCTTGCTCCCCCAGCCCGGACTCTGGCACTCCGCAGGGTTGAGTCTCTGGGTGGCGGGGGCCTCCACCCTGGGGACCCTCGGCGCCACCGCCCTGCTGCTCGCCCAGGGGGACGGGCGTCCCTGGATGCGCTGGCTGCGCCGCCTGCTCTCCCCCCTGCTGGCGCTTCCCCACGTCGCCTTTGCCATCGGCATCGCCTTTCTGATCGCTCCCTCCGGCTGGCTGCTGCGCCTCGTCGCCCCCCTGCTTGACCTCACCCATCAGCCCCCGGACTGGCAAACCATCAAGGATCCCTGGGGGCTTGGCCTCATCGTGGTGCTCATCCTCAAGGAGACTCCCTTCCTGCTGCTGATGGCGCTGGCGGCACTGGATCCCGCCAAGGTGGCGCGCCAGCAGTGGCTGGGGGCCAGCCTCGGCTTCAGTGCCCCCCGGATCTGGTGGCGCCTGCTGCTGCCCGCCCTCTGGCCCGCCCTGCGACTGCCCCTCTACGCGGTGGCCGCCTATGGTCTGGCGGTGGTGGATCTCGCCCTGCTGCTGGGGCCGGATGCCCCGCCGCCCCTGGCGGTGCGACTCTGGCTCTGGTATCAGGATGCCGACCCCGCCTGGCGCGGCGCCAGTGCCAGCGGCGCCCTCTTGCTGCTCGCCCTCAACCTGCTGCTGCTTGGCGCCCTCAGGCTGCTGGAGCGGACCCACCTCACCCTCGGCAAGGCACGCTGGCTGGATGGGCGACGTGCCCCCGCCTCGCCCTGGCCCGCACTCATTGCCCGCATAGGCGTGTGGGGGCTGCTCCTGACCAATCTGCTGGTGCTCGCCGCCCTGCTGCTCTGGTCCCTGACCCGGCGCTGGTCCTTTCCCGCCCTCTGGCCGAGCGAATGGAGCAGCCACCACTGGCTGGCTCTGCTGCCGAGCCTGGGCCCGCTGCTGTGGCAGAGTCTGTGGCTGGCCCTGCTCTGCGCCGCGCTCTCCCTGCTGCTGGCGGTGCTCTGCCTCGAGGCGTTGCCTGCGCGCCGCGCCACACGCACCCTCTGGCTTGTCTGCCTCCCTCTGCTGCTGCCCCAGGCCAGCCTGCTGTTTGGATTGCGCCTTCAGACCGACGGGCTGGGATTCACTGGCATAGGCCCTGGCTGGGTACTCTGGAGCCAGTTGATCTTCGTCTTTCCATACGTCTATCTCTGCCTGCACGGCCCCTATCGCCAGTTCGACGAGCGCCTCACCCGGGTGGCCCTCACGCTCGGGGCCAGCCCCTGGGGGGCCTGGTGGCGAGTCAAGGGTCCCCTGCTCGCCCGTCCCCTGTTGTTCGCCTTCGGTGTCGGAGCGGCGGTGAGCCTGACCCAATACCTGCCGACCCTGCTGTTCGGGGGCGGGCGGGTCGTCACCATCACCACGGAGGCGGTGGCCATCGGCAGCGGCCTCAACCGGCGGCTGGCGGGGCTCTACGGCCTGCTGCAACTGCTGCTGCCCCTTTTCATCTATGCCCTGGCGCTCTGGCTGCCGCGGCGCATCAACCCCGCCCTGAGGCCCTGACCCGATGCTGCATACCTCCGCACTCACCCTCTTCCTCGACGGCGCCCCCCTGCTGACGCTCCCCCCCCTCAGGGTGGCCCCGGGCGAGGTGCTCACCCTGATGGGACCGAGCGGCTGTGGCAAGAGCTCCCTGCTGGCGGCGCTGGCAGGAGTGCTGCCACCCGGGGGGCCCATCCGGCTGACCGGGGACATCCTGCTCGGCGCACATCGCCTCACCCTGCTCCCCCCCCAGGAGAGGGGCGTCGGCATCCTGTTTCAGGATGACCTGCTGTTTGCCCACCTGACGGTGGCCGAAAATCTGATGTTCGGCATGCCGGCGCATCTCAAGGGGATGGCGGCAAGGCAGACCCGGGCCCGCGAGGCGCTGACCGAGGTCGGGCTGGAGGCTCAGGCGGACAAGCTGCCCGGGGCGCTCTCCGGCGGCCAGAAAGCCCGCGTCAGCCTGCTGCGTGCCCTGCTGGCCGAGCCCAGGGCATTGCTGCTGGACGAGCCCTTCTCCCGCCTCGACAAGCCGCTGCGGGCGGCATTCAGAACCCTGGTGTTCGAGCGCCTGCGCACGCAGGCCATCCCCGCCCTGCTGGTGACCCACGACGAAGAGGATGCGCCGGGCACCATCTTGCAGCTGATCCCCCCAGCCATCCCCGAAGAGGAGCACCACCTTGTTTGATCGCCACCTGATCCCGGTTATCCGCCGCCCCCTCGCCGCGCTCGCCCGCCCCCTGTGCCGGGCCGGGGTGAGCGCCAACCAGGTGAGTCTCGCCGGCTTTCTCATCGGCATGCTGGCGCTGCCGCTGCTGGCCTTTGGCTACTATCAATGGGCGTTGGCGGCGATTCTGCTCAACCGGCTGCTGGACGGGCTGGATGGCGCCGTGGCGCGGGATACGGGCATCACCGACTGCGGCGGGTTTCTCGACATCACGCTGGATTTCATCTTCTACGCCGCCGTGGTGCTGGGCTTTGCCCTCGCCGACCCAGCCAACGCCCTGGCCGCCGCCACCCTGCTGTTCGCCTTCATGGGCACGGGATCGAGCTTTCTGGCCTTTGCCATCATGGCGGGCAAGCGGGGCATCGAGAGCCCCGTCTACCACCACAAATCCCTCTACTATCTGGGCGGGCTCACCGAGGGGAGCGAAACCATCGCCCTCTTCGTGCTCATGGGCCTCTGGCCCGCCGCCTTCGTGCCACTGGCCTACGGTTTCGCCCTGCTCTGTGCCATCACGACACTGACCCGGATCTGGAGCGGCTACCACACCCTGCGCTGACGGGATCCCGGGGGCGCGCCGGCACGGAGCACTTGCGCCTGCACGCCAATGTTTTACCATGACGGCACTCTTTTTCAGGCTCACGAGAACCCTATGCGTCGCCTTGTCTGTGTCCTCTCCCTGTTTCCCCTGATCTACGGCTGCAGCAGCACGCCGGCGCCCAAGCCCGTGGTCAAACCCCAACCCAACAGCGCCTTCATCAACCAGACGCCGCCGAGCAAACCCTTCTACGGACAGGTGAGCCAGCCCGGGGTCAGCAAGGGGGACTTCGCCAATCGTTCCAACGTGGACAACTTCGTGCAGCGGATGGTGCAAAAGCACGGTTTCGACGGCGCCGAGCTGCACCGGGTACTGGCCCAGGCCGAGCGTTATGACTGGATCATCAAGCTGATGGACGCCCAGGCCCCCACCACCAGACCGCCCACCGGCCCGACCGGCGCCTGGAACCGCTACCGCGCCAAGTTCATCACCCCGGACAACGTACAGAACGGCGTCAACTTCTGGCGTGAATACGAGAGTGAACTCAACCGGGCGCAGCAGATCTACGGGGTGCCACCCGAGATCATCGTCGGCATCATCGGGGTGGAGACCCGCTGGGGTCGGGTGATGGGCAAGACCCGCATTCTCGACGCCCTGGCGACCCTGGCATTTGACTACCCGCGCCGCGCCGACTTCTTCACCGGCGAGCTGGAAGCCTTCCTGGTGATGACCCGGGATGAAGGGATGGATCCCACCGAACCCAAGGGCTCCTATGCCGGGGCCATGGGCTACGGCCAGTTCATGCCGTCGAGTTTTCGCAACTACGCGGTGGACTTCAACGGCAACGGCCACACCAACCTGTGGGATCCGGTGGATGCCATCGGCAGCGTGGCCAACTACTTCAAGGCCCACGGCTGGGAGAAAGGGCAGCCGGTGGCAGTACGCGGCCAGGGACAGCTGCCGGGCTATGAGCACGGCTTCCAGACCCGCTACCCGGTCGCCTCCCTGCGCCGCGCCGGGTTGACCCCCACCAGCACCCTCGGCAACCACAGCGAGACGAGCCTGCTGCGTCTGGATGTCGGCACCGGTTACCAGTACTGGTACGGCTTGCCGAACTTCTACGCCATCACCCGCTACAACCACAGCACCCACTACGCCATGGCGGTATGGCAGCTTGGCCTTGCCGTCAGGGATGCCAGAGGCGGCTACTGAGTCAGCCCCAATACCAACGAAAACGGGCCCGCAGGCCCGTTTTTTTTATTCGTTTTCCAGCAGCCAGCGCCTGAGCAGGGCGGCCAGCTGCTCCTGTTCGACCAGGCTCAATGGGGCCAGCAGGCGGCGCTCGTTCGCCACGTGCTGTTCCACCGCATGGTCAACCAGCTCCCGCCCCGGCTCCGTCAGGCAGACCAGCAGGCTGCGCCTGTCATCGGGGGAGGCTTCACGTCTTATCAGGCCACGCTGCTCCAGCTTGTCGAGCCGGGCTGTCATGGCCCCTGAACTCAGCATGGCGGACTGGTAGAGCGCGGTCGGAGTCAGCGGCTCACCGGCCCGACGCAGGGTCGCCAGGATATCGAAGTCAGACCCCAGCAGACCGCACTCCTTGAGGGTCTCGCTCACTTCGCGCCCGGCGATCGCCGCCATGCGCGCCACCCGCCCCAGCACCCCCATGGGGGAGCAGTCGAGGTCCGGGCGCTGCCGGGCCCACTGGGCCAGCAGCTGATCTACATGATCACTCTCCATTCGGGCTCCATTATCTTTACATGAAGATACTTGATAATAAACCAACTCGCGGCTAATGTATCTTTACTTAAAGATACTTTATTACGAGATAACCATGCCGCTGCTGATCGCCCTGCTCGCCCCCCTGCTCTGGGGCAGCACCTATGCCGTCGTCAGTCTCTACCTGACCGACTACTCCCCCTACTGGGTGGCCGTGTGGCGCGCCCTCCCCGCCGGGGTGCTGCTGCTGTTGCTCCATCCCCGCAGACCGCCTCTCGTCTGGAGCAGGCAGTTCCTGCTGGCGTTTTGCAACATCACCGCCTTCTTCGCCCTGCTGTTCGTGGCGGCGTTTCGCCTGCCCGGCGCCGTGGCGGGTACGTTGGGAGCGACGCTGCCCCTCATCCTGATGGGGCTGGCCTGGCTGCAAGACGGTGTCAGACCGACGCTCAAGTGGCTGTTGCTGGGGGTGATGGGGCTCGTCGGGGTGCTCTTGTTGCTCAATCCCTCTGCCAATCTGGATCCCGTCGGCGTGGCATGCGCCCTGCTCGCCACCCTGCTCATCGGCCAGTCGAGCCGCTGGATGCAACGCTGGCCGGTGGACGATCTGCTGGCTCTGACCGCCTGGCAGCTGCTGCTGGGCGGCCTGATGCTGATCCCGCTGGCCTGGTGGCTGGCCGGCCCCATGCCCCTGCCCAAGGCTGACGCCACTCCCGGGCTTATCTGGCTGGTGATCCTCAACACGGCCCTGGCCTACTGGGCCTGGCTCTGGGGACTCAAACGCCATGGCCCGGAGGTGATGGGGATGCTGGCCCTCACCAATCCCATGGTGGCGGTCTCCTGCGGTGTGCTGATGGTGGGAGAAACCCTGGATGGCCGTCAGTGGCTCGGCATCGGCATCATCCTGCTCTCTCTCTTCCTGATGAAGCTGCCGGCCCGCTCCTTCCTCAAGCGCTGGCAGAACCGCAAGGCCGCCACCGGCAGCGTCGACAACGGCTGATCCGCAGTCAACCCGACACAAAAAAAGAGGAGCCACCAGGGCTCCTCTTTCACATGGGTTGTTGCCGTAAGGGTCAAACGCCTGCCTTGGCCAGGGCGGCGGAGACGATCTGCTGGGCTTCCTGCTGGATGAGGTCCAGGTGCGCCTCCCCCTTGAAGCTCTCCATGTAGATCTTGTAGATGGACTCGGTGCCGGAGGGGCGCGCCGCGAACCAGCCGTTCTCGGTCACCACTTTCAGGCCGCCGATGGCGGCATCGTTGCCAGGCGCCTTGGTCAGCTTGGCGAGGATGGGCTCACCGGCCAGGGTGGAGGCTTCCACCAGGGCCGGATCCAGCTTGGAGAGCACCGCCTTCTGGGCGCTGTTGGCCGGAGCATCGATGCGGCGGTAGCTGGAGCGGCCGAATCTGGCTTCGAGCGCATCGTAGTGGGCCTGGGGATCCTTGCCGGTCACCGCCAGGATCTCGGCCGCCAGCAGCGCCAGGATGAAGCCATCCTTGTCGGTGGTCCAGACGGTACCGTCCTTGCGCAGGAAGGAGGCACCCGCGCTCTCCTCGCCGCCAAAGCCGAACTCGCCGCTGTAGAGACCGTCCACGAACCACTTGAAGCCGACCGGCACCTCTTTGAGGGTGCGACCAATCTCGCCGGCCACCCGGTCGATCATGGAAGAGGAGACCAGCGTCTTGCCGACGGCCGCCCCCTTGGGCCAGCCGGTTCTGTGGGTGAACAGATACTGGATGGCCACCGCCAGATAGTGGTTCGGATTCATCAGGCCCGCCTTGGTGACGATGCCGTGACGGTCGTAGTCAGGGTCATTGCCAAGGGCGATGTCGAACTTGTCTTTCAGAGCAATCAGGCTCGCCATGGCGAACGGGCTGGAACAGTCCATCCGGATCTTGCCGTCTTTGTCTAGGGTCATGAAGGAGAAGGTCGGGTCGACCTTGTAGTTCACCACCTCGATGTCCAGACCGTAGCGCCTGGCGATGACGTCCCAGTAGGCGACGCCGGAGCCACCCAGCGGATCCACGCCGATCTTGATGCCAGCCTGCTTGATGGCGGCCAGATCCAGCACGTTTTCGAGATCATCCACATAAGGGGTGACATAGTCGTGTTCCACCACGAACGGGCTCTTGAGGGCCTCGGCAAACGGCATCCGCTTCACGCCGGCCAGGCCCGCTTCCAGGATCGCGTTGGCGCGGTCTTCCACCCACTTGGTGATCTCGCCTTCGGCAGGACCGCCGTGGGGCGGGTTGTATTTGAAGCCACCATCTTCCGGCGGGTTGTGGGACGGGGTGATCACCACGCCGTCCGCCTGCGCCACGGGTTTGCCTGCGTTGTGGCGCAGGATGGCATGGGAGATGACCGGGGTCGGCGTGAAGCCGAGGCCGGCCTGAATGCGGGTCTCGACACCGTTGGCCGCCAGCACTTCCACCGCGCTGGCAAAGGCGGATTCAGACAGGGCATGGGTATCCATGCCGACGAACAGCGGCCCCGTGATACCGGCCTGCTGGCGGTACTCCACCAGCGCCTGGGTCACCGCCAGAATGTGGGATTCGGTAAAGGCGCCGTGCAGGGCGCTGCCGCGGTGACCGGAGGTGCCGAAGGCGACCCGCTGCTCAGGGCGGCTCATGTCCGGCTTGTTGAGGTAGTAGGCGCTGACCAGACGGGGAATGTTGGTCAGATCGCAAAGACGAGCCGGCTGACCGGCGTGGGAATGCTGTGCCATGGCGTTTTCCTTGAGCTGAGCCTTGCCCGGCAAGGCCTGAAGTCATTGATGGGTTAAACGGCGCCGCACACCCGAGCCGTCAGATCCTCGTCATAACCCATGCTGTTCATGAGCTGGGCAACCATGTTCTGCTTGCGGCTGGTATTGGTATTGGTGATCACCCAGAACGGGGTCTCCGGTACCGGCTTGGGCTTGGTGGTGCTGCCACTGGCACGCAGCGCTTCCGGGTCACGGGAGAAATAGACGCGCTTGCGCCCTTTTATCTCGGTCGCCTGGGTGAAGCCTTCCGGGTTGTCCCGATAGAGGGTGCTCAATACCAGCATGAAGCGGTTGATGGACTTCTCTTCTTTCTGCAGCTCGCCGGAATCCAGCAACGCCTCCAGCCCCATGGCATCAGCCACGGGTTGCGGTTGCATCGCAGGCGCGGCCGCCACGGTTGCCGTGCCGGCCTGGGCGGGTTGCTCCAGCAGGCGACGCAGAATATCGGACGCACTCTCGCCGATGTGCCGGGTCTGGCTCGCGATAAAGAAGTAGAGATCGTCATCAAGCTCGATGGTTTTCATAGGGATGCGCTGGACTCGTCGAAATTCGGATGCGGCGATTATACATAGGCAGACCCGGCAGCCCAAGCAAGGGGCGGACAGATGTGCATGAATCTCCTTGAGAATACGGCATAATGACGGGCCAAGTGTGTGATCCCCCGCACTGATAGCCGATCCCGGGGAGATATTTTTGAAAAAAAACCACAAAAAAATCCCCCACCAGGAATGAAATCCTTTTCTTTCAGTGTGTTAAAAATTATGGCGATAGAGCCCACGACCGATAAGGTGTCATTTTGCAACAATACCCACGATTGAACTTCAAGGAACAGGGCGAAGGCCCGACTGTCGTGCTGATCCATGGCCTCTTTGGCAGCCTGGACAACCTCGGCCTGCTGGCGCGCCCCCTCAGCGAACAATACCGGGTCATCAGCGTCGATCTGCGCAATCACGGCGCCTCCTTTCACTCGGACGAGATGAGCTACCCGGCCCAGGCGGCGGACATCCTGGCCCTGCTGGACCATCTTGGACTTGAGCAGGTGGCCCTGGTGGGCCACTCCATGGGGGGCAAGGTCGCCATGCAGGTCGCCAAGCAGGCCCCTCACAGGGTCAGCAAGCTGGTAGTGGCGGACATCGCCCCGGTGGCCTATCCCCACGCCCGCCACAAGAACGTGTTTGCCGGGCTCAATGCCACGCTGGCCACGCCCCCCCAGAGCCGCAGCGAGGCGGAAGCCATGCTGGCCGAGCACATCGAGATCGCCGGGGTGCGCCAGTTCCTGCTCAAATCCTTCGCCAAAGGGGAGTCTAGATGGGGGTGGCGTTTCAACGTGCCGGCCCTTGAGCGCAACTACGCCAACATCATGGGCTGGCCTGACGATGAACGCCGCTTCGAAGGCGCGACACTCTTCATCAAGGGGGGCGACTCCGACTATATGTTGCCCGAATACACCGGGGCCGCGATGGCCCAGTTCCCGGCCGCCAAGGCCCGCGTCATCCCCGGCACGGGTCACTGGCTGCACGCGGAAAAGCCGGTTTTGTTCAACAAACTGGTTGTGGATTTCCTGTCGACAGGCGGTTAACAGTTTCAAATCCTTTGTGATATAGTGCGCCCGTCTTAAGGAGTGCGCGCAATCCATGCTGAGTGAACACATCGATCTCATCGAGAGTCTGGGCCTGAAACTGTTCTTCGTGGCCATCTTCCTGCTGATTGGTCTGGCCATTCAGGACGTGCTCAAACGGGGCAATGTGCCCCGCTTCGGCCGCTTCATCGTCTGGCTGGTGCTGTTTCTGGGTTGCGCGGGTTTTGTCGCCAAGGGGCTGATCGAAATGGGCTGGGAAGGCTCAGGGATCGGCTAACTACTTTTCATCTGTGATGTATGGCCAAACAGCAAACTGATCGAACAACACTGGATCTGTTCGCAACTGAGAAGCGCCCCGGCAGGCCAAAGACCAATCCACTCCCCCGCGAGACCCAGCTCAAGATCAACAAGCGCAACCAGCTCAAGCGCGATCGTGAGAACGGGCTGAAACGGGTCGAGTTAAAGGTGGAAGCCGAGTTGCTGGAGCGCCTGAACCAACTTGCGCTGCAACAGAACGTCAGCCGAGCCGAGCTGATCCAATCTATCCTGAAGCAACAGATCGAGTCTGCTCATGCAGCAGGCATCGCAATCTGAACCGTCAAGCATCAACACCAGATACGGGTAACGAAACACTATGGCTAGTGTAGGTCTGTTTTTCGGCAGCGATACCGGTAATACCGAAGCTGTCGCCAAGATGATCCAGAAAGAACTGGGCAAACAACTGATTGAAGTCCGTGACATTGCCAAGAGCAGCAAGGCCGACATCGACAGCTTCGATCTGCTGATGTTCGGCATCCCGACTTGGTACTACGGCGAAGCCCAGGCCGATTGGGACGACTTCTTCCCCGAACTCGAAGAGATCGACTTCAACAACAAGCTGGTGGCCATCTTCGGATGCGGCGATCAGGAAGACTATGCCGAGTACTTCCTCGACGCCATGGGCACCCTGCGTGACATCGTCGAAGCCAAGGGCGCCATCATCATCGGCCACTGGCCGACCGCGAGCTACGAGTTCGAAGCCTCCAAGGCGCTCGTGGATGACAAGCACTTCGTGGGCCTGGGCATCGACGAAGATCGCCAACCCGAGCTGACAGCCGAGCGCGTCAAGGGCTGGTGCAAACAGCTGCACGAAGAGATGTGCCTGGGCGAGCTGGAGTGATCTGATCTCCCTCCCTCTTCATGCAACAAGGGCCCCGACGGGGCCCTTGTTGCATCTGCAGCAGGCATTCAGCCACCCCTGTGCTGGGGCTTGGATCTGACATAGAGGGTGCGCTTCACCTGGGCCACCAGCTCGCCCTGGCCATCCTGCACCTGCACCTCGAACTCGGGAAAGTGCTTCTCCCCCCCCTCGGTCGCCGCCACGATCGATGCCAGCTTGGCGTCGCTCAGGGTGAACTCCGCCACCAGTTTGCCCTTGCCCGGCTTGATGAAATTGATGCTGCCCGCCTTGTCCCACACGTAGTAGCGGTTCTTGAAATAGCCCATCAGCATCAACGGGTAGATGGGATCCGTCATGGCGAACATGCTGCCGCCGAACTGGGTCCGGTTGGCATTCTTGTTCCACCAGCGGGACTTGAGAGTGACCCGGCAGAAGCGGAAATCGGGGCTCAGGGTTTCTATCTTGATGCCTGCGCCCCAGAAGGGGGGCCAGGCGTTGAGGGCGCAGCGCACCCAGGCGGCATTGCCGAAAAGCCAATCCATGGATCTCATCCGACCAGACTATAAAGAAGTCACATAGTATCAACATTCTCTGGTCGAGCAAGCGGGCCTGAATATTCCCATGACGGGCTTGATGAGCTAAAGCCCTTGAATTGCTGGGTTTATTTTTAACTTGGCTACGACCTATAATGACAGGCCAAGCGAGTTCGTGGTTGCCATTACAGCGGCAGTCAATCAGAATAACCACACCTTCGAGAATGCGAATAAATAGAAATGGCAGACAACAACCAAGCGTTAAAAAAGGCCGGGCTCAAGATCACCTTGCCCCGTGTCAAGATCCTGGAAATCCTGCAACAGCCGGACTGCCAGCACACCAGTGCGGAAGATCTGTACAAACGGCTGATCGATCAGGGCGAGGAGATTGGTCTCGCTACCGTTTATCGCGTTCTCAACCAGTTTGATGATGCCGGTATCGTCACCCGTCACCATTTCGAAGGGGGCAAGTCGGTGTTCGAGCTGGCCACCCAGGAGCACCACGACCACCTGGTCTGCCTCGACTGCGGCAAGGTGATCGAGTTCTCCGACGAGGTGATCGAACAGCGCCAGCGCGACATCGCCAAGGCGCACAACATCCGTCTGACCAACCACAGCCTCTACCTGTATGGCCACTGCGCCAACGGTGACTGCAAGCACGACGATTGATTCGGCCGGGTCGGCGCAATACAAAAGCCAGCATGATGCTGGCTTTTTTGTGTCCGCAATCCGGATCAGAAGCGGCAGGGTCTCCCCTGCCCTCTTCTATCAGGCCTCGGCCTTGCCCCAGACGTCACGCAGGGCCACGGTGCGGTTGAACACCAGGCGCTCGGCGCTGGAGAGCTTGTTGTCGGCGCAGAAGTAGCCTTCACGCTCGAACTGGTAGGCAAACTCCGGCTTGGCATCCTTCAGGGAAGCTTCCACCCGGGCTCCTTCGATGATCACCAGGGATTCCGGATTCAGAGCCGCTTCGAAGTCATCCTCGGCGCCCGGGTTCGGCACCTTGAACAGACGGTCGTAGAGACGCACTTCGGCCGGCAGGGAGTGAGTGGCGCTGACCCAGTGGATCACCCCTTTTACCTTGCGGCCGTCCGCCGGATCCTTGCCCAGGGTCTCGGGGTCGTAAGAGCAGTAGATGCAGGTGACCTTGCCGTCCGCATCCTTCTCGACCCGTTCGGCCTTGATGACGTAGGCGTTGCGCAGGCGCACTTCCTTGCCCAGCACCAGTCGCTTGAACTGCTTGTTGGCTTCCTCTTTGAAGTCCGCTTCGTCGATGAAGATTTCGCGGGAGAAATGCAGCTCACGGGTCCCCATCTCCGGCTTGTTCGGGTGCGCAGGCGCCGTCAGCACCTCGTCGGCCGCCAGGTTCTCGATCACCACCTTCACCGGGTGCAGCACGGCCATGGCGCGCGGGGCGTTCTCGTTGAGATCGTCGCGGATGCAGGCTTCCAGCATGCTCATCTCGACGATGTTGTCCTGCTTGGTCACACCGATGCGCTTGCAGAACTCGCGGATGGAGGCCGGGGTGTAACCACGGCGGCGCAGACCGGAGACGGTCAGCATGCGCGGATCATCCCAGCCGTTCACGTGCCCCTCGGTCACCAGCAGGTTCAGCTTGCGCTTGGACATGACGGTGTATTCGAGGTTCAGACGGGAAAACTCGTACTGACGGGGGTGACAGTCGATGCTGATGTTGTCCAGCACCCAGTCATACAGGCGACGGTTGTCCTGGAACTCCAGGGTACACAGGGAGTGGGTGATCCCCTCCAGGGCGTCCGAGATGCAATGGGTGAAGTCATACATCGGGTAGATGCACCACTCGTCACCGGTCTGGTGGTGGTGGGCAAACTTGATGCGATAGATGACGGGATCGCGCATCACCATGAAGGGGGATGCCATGTCGATCTTGGCGCGCAGGCAGGCGCTCCCTTCGGCCATCTCACCGTTCTTCATCTTGGCGAACAGGGCCAGGTTTTCTTCCACGCTGCGATCGCGGAACGGGCTGTTCTTGCCAGGGGCAGTCAGGGTGCCGCGGTATTCGCGCATCTGCTCCGGGGAGAGCTCGTCCACATAGGCCAGTCCCTTCTCGATGAGCTCGATGGCGTAGCCGTGCAGCTTGTGGAAATAGTCGGAGGAGTAGCAGATCTCGCCGCTCCACTGGAAGCCCAGCCACTGGACGTCCTGCTTGATGGACTCCACGAACTCGATGTCTTCCTTCGCCGGGTTGGTGTCATCGAAACGCAGGTTGCACTGACCCTGATAGTCGCGGGCGATGCCGAAGTTCAGGCAGATGGATTTGGCGTGGCCGATATGGAGATAACCGTTCGGCTCCGGCGGGAAACGGGTATGCACGCTGCTGTGCTTACCGCTGGCCAGATCTTCATCAATGATCTGACGAATAAAGTTAGTTGGGCTGTTCGCCTGACTCATGGCTCACCTCAAAAATGCGTCACTGGCGGACGTTGTGCCGGCTGGCACCCTCATACCCCCGCCGTCAAGCCGGGTATGATCCCTCATTACGCGCCCTGCCTCAACCTGAATTTGGCCAATTCGGGTCATTGGCGCACCAAAAACGGCGAAACGGGAGAAATTGCAGAGATCCTGGTCAAAAAAAGCCCCGCACGGGGCGGGGTCTCAAGTGATGAAAAACAGACAAAACACACACAACAAAGGTTCACACGCAGAGTCAACCTTTCCCAAACCCGATGGTCATCGACCTTGGGAAAGGCGGGTCTTGCGACCCACCTTGCGTTATGGATTGAGAGCTATCAGTTCAGCTCGGTGACGCGGCTAGTGCGCTTGCCATCGAAGCTGGTGGTACGCAGCCAGACCTTGCCATCCACGGTCGGCTTGGCGGCAGCGTCGTAGGCGCTCCAGCTCTTGCCGTCCAGGCTGTACTGGATGGGCAGGCCCGGCAGATCCACGTTCGCTTCCAGCACGCCGTTCACCACCTTGGCACCCGGTACGGAGAGGCGATATTCCACCCCGGCCTGGTCCAGTTTCGGCAGCACGCGCTGACCCAGCACGTTGGCAAACTGGTTCCACTCCTTGTTCAGGGTGGCCTTGTTGACATGCTTGGTGGTGCCGGAGAACTCGCGACCCTTCACGTAATCGAGCTCGAAGCCGCCCTTGTGCCAGGCGCGCTCGGCCACGGAGAAGATGCGCGGATAGACCATGTATTCGTACTGGGCATCGGTGCGCACGGTTTCACTCCACTGCTGACCGGAGATCCCCTTGAACTTGACCGGATCCTGGTCACCCTTGGCCACGAAGGCGTTGCCGTCGCGGTCAACCGAGGTCTCGGCGTTCTGCGGCAGGTTTTCCGGGGCGAAGGCGAACACCTTGCGGGTGTCGTTGAAGCGGGTTGCCCAGTAGTAGCCGCGCTCGGCCGGGTGTACCTCGTTCGGGAAGTCGAAGTAGAGGTAATCCGGGTTGGAGAGCACCACGTCATAGCCCTTGTGCGCCCATTTCATCGCCTCGTTGAAACCACCCCAGTAGAGGGTTTCCCAGAAGTTGACACGGGTGTTGTCGGTGGCGAAGTCCTTGGCGCTGTTGGCGTATTTCAGACCGTCTTCCCACGCCTGCAGGGTGGAGAAGCCGTGGCCCTTGACCATCTCGCTCACTTCCTTGGCAAAGTAGACCGGCAGCTCGGCCACGTCCTTGATCTTGCCATCGTCGATCATCTTCTGGCACATGGGGGACTTGCCGAACGGCTTGTCCTGCTTGCTGGAGTCGACGTTGCCCTTCCAGGCCACCAGATCTTCTTTCTTGGTGACGGCCGGATCCTGGTAACCACCGCCCTGCATGATGTTCTTCGCCTCGTCACCACCGTAGTGCCAGGCGGTCAGCGGCTGGCCGGCGGCCTGGTGCATCTGGGCCACTTCATCCATCACCTTGGCCACGAAGGTGGCGGCACCCGGCTGGCAGGGGTTGATGAAGGACATCTTGTCGTAGAACTGTACCGAGGTGACGTTGGAGGTATCGGCCGGGTCAGTCAGACGGAACTGGTTGGCCTCGGCTTCTTTGCCCTCGCTCATCAGACGCTTGTAGCGTGCCTCCATGGAGACCACGGCGGCACGGGCGTGGGCCGGCATGTTGATCTCGGGGATCACTGTCACACCGCGGGCCTTGGCATAGCGTACCAGGTCGATGTAGTCCGCCTTGCTGTAGAAACCGGAGCCCTGGTTGTCGCTGGTGGGGCCGGAGCCAAGCTGCGGCATCAGGCACTTGGTTTCGGACTCGTCGTGGCAACGCTGGCTGCCGACGTCGGTCAGCTCCGGCAGGCCCGGGATCTCCAGACGCCAGCCTTCATCGTTGGTCAGCCCCAGGTGCAGCACGTTGAGCTTCATGGCGGACATCTGATCCACCAGCTTCTTCATGGTCTCGGGGCTTCTGAAGTGACGGGCCACGTCGGTCTGCATGCCGCGGTATTCAAAGCGCGGCGCATCCTCGACGCTCATCTGGCTCACCAGCTTGTCGTCAACCCCC
This sequence comes from Aeromonas sp. s10, assembly GCF_040907975.1. Lineage (NCBI taxonomy): Bacteria > Pseudomonadati > Pseudomonadota > Gammaproteobacteria > Aeromonadales > Aeromonadaceae > Aeromonas > Aeromonas sp. s10. The sequence continues at coordinate 27,073 of NZ_JBFOCV010000004.1, forward strand.
AGCAGGGAGATCAGGGACTGGGCGCCCCAGAAGGCGCCGTCAACGTCGTGCCCCTGAATGACGGTGCCCTTCTTGCCGATGGTCATGTCGTAGCCTTCGGCCTGCTTGAGCTTGCTGCCGAGCTTGATGGTGACCGGGTAGCCGGTGTCGGAGAGGGTAACACCCAGCTTGGTCAGTTGCGCCTTCAGGGCCTCGGCGCGATCGCTCGGCAGGTCAAGGGCATTGAGCTTGATGGTGGAGAAGTCGATTTGCGGGCCGGCCTTGACCACCTGCTTCATCGGGCTCGGCAGGATGCGGTCGTCAATCTTGCCGGCAGGCAGCAGGGTGCTGGTCTGGTTCGCGGCGAAACGGGTCTCGCTGTTCATCAGGATGTTGTTGTCATCCTTGGTGCGCTTCCAGCCATCGGCAGGCATCGGCTTCTCGTAGGTGCTGGCATCGTCGATGTTGCTCATGCTGGCCAGCACTTTCGGCTCGGCCCCTTCACTGGCGACATACCAGTTCGGCATGATGTCAGATTCGAACAATACCCAGTATTCCACCACCAGGGGCACCTCGACCGTGGCGTCCTTGGCAAAGCCCTGGAACTTCTCGGTCGGCGTCAAACGATAGAGGTCGCCGGTCAGGTGGGTGATGGTGAACTGGTCGTTGTCCACCCGCTGGATGCGGCGGATGGAGGAGACATAGATGCTCCAGTCCTTGGAGGTGACGTCGGCACCGGTATTGGTCAGGTGCAGCTTGGCAACGCCGCAGCTCGCCCACTCGGAGCCCAGCGCCTGGCAGTCAAGACCGGCGCCGGCACCGTCATTGGTGACGACTTCGTACTTGACGACGAGGTTGCTGGCGAGGGCGTCGACCACCGCTTGCCTGGCAGCATCGGCTGCAAGTGCGGGACCGGCGAAAACGGTAGACATGGCAATGGCTAACAGAGAATGTTTCAAGTTCATAACTGCTGCTCTCATTTGAAGTAAAGGTTGGATTTTCTTGGCTTTTTTTATATGGGGCCCCGAGGCGGGGCCCTTAGTTATGTCAACAATGGACTTAGACTTGAGGTGAGCGAGTCGCTCGATTAACGCAGGGCTTTCATCTCACCGGCGATGATCTCGGCCAATGGGCCCAGAATCACCTGCAGGTTCTGCTCACCGAGCTTGACCACACCGGCCGCGCCCAGGGCTTTGAGCTTGCGCTCGTCAACGATGCTGCGGTCTTTCAGGGTCAGACGCAGACGGGTGATGCAGGCATCGATGGTCACCAGGTTCTCCTGACCACCCAGCACTTCCAGATACTGCTTGGCCAGCTCGGTGCGGTCGGTGGTTTGAGCCTGTACCGGCACGGCTTCGTCATCTTCACGACCCGGGGTTTTCAGGTTGAACTTGGCGATCACGGCGCGGAAGACCACGTAGTAGAGGCCGAAGAAGACCAGACCCTGTACCAGCAGCATGTACCACTGGGTCGCCAGCGGGTTGCGGCTGGAGAGCACCATATCCACCAGACCGGCGCTGAAGCCGAAACCGGCGATCCAGTGCATGGAGGCTGCGATGAACACGGAGATACCGGTCAGCAGGGCGTGGATGACGTACAGTACCGGCGCCACGAACATGAAGGAGAACTCGAGCGGCTCGGTCACCCCGGTGAAGAAGGCGGCAAAGGCGGCAGCGATCATGATGGACGCAACCTTCTCTTTGTTCTCTTTCTTCGCGCTGTGGTAGATGGCCAGTGCGGCACCCGGCAGACCGAACATCATGATGGGGAAGAAGCCGGCCTGGTACATGCCGGTCACGCCCACGACAGCCTTGCCGGCGTCGATGGAGGATTGGCCACCCAGGAAGTTCGGGATGTCGTTGATGCCGGCCACGTCGAACCAGAACACGGAGTTCAGGGCGTGGTGCAGACCGACCGGGATCAGCAGACGGTTGAAGAAGGCATAGATGCCGGCACCGGTGGAGCCCATGCTGACGATGGATTCACCGAAGCTCACCAGGCCACCGTAGATGACCGGCCAGACGGCCATCAGGATGAAGGAGACGACGATCATCACCACGGAGGTCACGATCGGCACCAGACGACGACCGGAGAAGAAGGCCAGCGCCTTGTGCAGCTCCACGCTGCTGAAGCGGTTGTAGAGCTCGGCGGCGATGACACCACACAGGATGCCGACGAACTGGTTGCTGATCTTGGCAAAGGCTGCCGGCACCTGGTCGGCCGGGATACCCTTGATCTGGGCCACGGCGCCCGGGCTCAGCAGAGTGGTGACCACCAGGAAGCCGACCAGACCGGCCAGCGCGGCGGAACCGTCTTTATCCTTGGACATGCCGTAAGCGACGCCGACGGCGAACAGAATGGGCATACTGTCGATGATGGCGGCGCCCGCCTTGATCAGAAACGCAGCCAGAGGGCTTCCGCCACCCCAACCGTTCGGGTCAATCCAGTAGCCAATCCCCATCAGGATCGCGGCGGCAGGCAATACCGCTACCGGCACCATCAGGGCACGGCCGATCTTTTGCAAATAACCGAGAATGTTCACGGTTCCTCTCCTTAGTTGGTGTTTTTCTAGAAATTAAGTGCTTATCACGTTCGACGCATAAGCCATCAAGGCTTGATTGGCAGTCTATGTGTTTTATTTCGCTGCGCAAATTAATAAACCAGCTTTCGTGATCATTATCACTCAACAGAGATAAAGGTAGCCGATAGATGTGGCTTAGTTCGCAATCTTTATTTACGCTATAAAACAACTTGAATCCGTGTCTGGTCCCTTGCCGTCACTCCCTGTGCGGCAACCGTACTGAGGTATATAGAATGCGCCTGATCCCGTTGAAGTCTGCCAGCCAGGTGGGTCTCTGGTCTGCCCGTTACATCGTTGACCGCATCAATGCGTTCAAACCCACTGCCGAGCGCCCCTTCGTGCTGGGTCTGCCCACTGGCGGCACCCCGCTCAACACCTACAAGCGCCTGATTGAGCTGCATAAAGCCGGCGAGGTGAGCTTCCAGAACGTGGTCACCTTCAACATGGACGAGTACGTGGGGCTGCCCAAGGAACACCCGGAGAGCTACCACAGCTTCATGCACAACAACTTCTTCAATCACGTGGACATTCGCCCGGAAAACATCAACATCCTCAATGGCAACGCCGAGGATCTGGTGGCCGAGTGCCAGCGCTACGAAGACAAGATCAAGTCCTACGGCAAGATCCACCTGTTCATGGGCGGCGTCGGCAATGACGGCCACATCGCCTTCAACGAACCGGCCTCTTCCCTGGCTTCCCGTACCCGGGTCAAGACCCTGACCGAAGACACCCGCATCGCCAACTCCCGCTTCTTTGGCGGCGACATGGAGCAGGTGCCCAAGCTGGCTCTGACCGTGGGTGTCGGCACCCTGATGGACGCCGAAGAGATCCTGATCCTGGTGGTCGGTCACGCCAAGGCCCAGGCCCTGCAGGCCACCGTGGAGGGCAGCGTCAACCACATGTGGACCATCTCCACCCTGCAACTGCATCCGAAAGGGATTGTGGTGTGCGACGAACCTTCCACCATGGAGTTGAAGGTCAAGACGGTGCGCTACTTCCAGCAACTGGAAGCCGACAATATCAAGCACCTCTGAGGAGCTCCCATGTACGCTCTGACTAATTGCACTCTCTACACCGGCAGCTGCGTGCTGACCGGTTATGGCGTGGTCATCGATGGCGACAAGATTGTCGCCATCTCCCGCCAGGCAGAACTGCCCGCCGGCATCGAGCAGATTGACCTCCAGGGCGCCAACCTCAGCGCCGGCTTCATCGACGTCCAGCTCAACGGCTGCGGTGGCGTCATGTTCAACGGTCACATCACCACGGACACCCTGGCCACCATGCAGGCGGCCAACCTGAAATCCGGGACCACCAGCTTCCTGCCGACCCTGATCACCAGCCCGGATGCGGACATGAAGCAGGCCGTCGCCGTCACCCGCGACTACATGGCCGCCCACCCCAACGAGGTGCTTGGCGTCCATCTGGAAGGGCCCTACACCAACCTCAAGCGCAAGGGGATCCACCCGGCCGAACAGATCCGCCAGCCCGCCGACGAGATGATCGACTTCTTCTGCGACAACGCGGACGCCATCGCCAAGATCACCCTGGCGCCGGAGCGCAACAAGCCCGAGCACATCCGCCGTCTGGTGGAGGCCGGCATCCTGGTCTCCGCCGGCCACACCGCCGCCAACTACGACCAGGCCATGGCGGGCTTTGACAACGGCATGCGCTTTGCCACCCACCTCTACAACGCCATGACTCCGACCCTGAATGGTCGCGAGCCCGGCGTGGTCGGTGCCATCTACGATCGCAAGGATGTCTATGCGGGCATCATCGTCGACGGCCACCACGTACACTGGGCCAACGTGCGCCTGGCGCACAGGATGCTGGGGGAGCGGCTGGTGCTGGTCACCGATGCCACCGCGGCGGCAGGTGCACCGGAAGGCTTTGAGAAATTTGATTTTTGCGGCGCAACCGTCTATTTCCGCGATGGTCAGTGCGTCGATGAGAATGGTACACTCGGCGGCTCCGCCCTCACCATGATCGAAGGGGTGGAAAATCTGGTCAAACAGGTCGGATTGCCGCTCGACGAAGCACTGAGAATGGCCACCCTTTACCCCGCTCGCGCCATTGGATGGGACTCGCGTCTCGGTAGTATCCAGGTAGGAAAAATTGCCAACCTCACCGTCTTTGATCAGGCCTTCGCGGTCTGCGGGACCGTGGTTAACGGACACTACACAACACAGTGACACTATGACTGGCGGACAAATAGCAAACGTAGATCTTATCAAGCAGGTAAACAGTGCGGTCGTCTATCGCCTCATTGACCTGCAGGGGCCCATCTCGCGGGTCAAAATTGCCGAGTTGAGTCAGCTGGCCCCGGCCAGCGTGACCAAGATAACCCGGCAACTGATCGAGCACGGCCTCATCAGGGAAACCTCGCCGCAAGCCTCCACTGGCGGGCGCCGCGCCATCTCCCTGACCACCATCAAGCATCGCTTCCAGTTTGTGTCCGCCAAGCTGGGTCGCGGCTACCTGCAGCTCTCCCTGTATGACCTCGACGGCAAGGAGCTCGATCAGCACATCACCCAGGTGACCGAGATCGAGCAGCAACCCGTGGTGGACATGCTGCTGCGGGAGATTGGCGCCTTCATCGACGCCAATCAGGATCGCAGCCGCAACCTCATCAGCATCGCGCTGACCATGCCGGGTCTGGTCAACCCCGAATCCGGCATGGTCATCTACACCCCCACCTACCAGATCCGCAACCTGGGGCTCGCCAAGCTCCTGGAGCACCACTTCAACCTCCCCTGCTACGTGGGCAACGACACCCGTTCGCTGGCGCTGGCCGAACACTTCTTCGGCGAGTCCCGCGACTGCATGGACTCCATCCTGGTGAGTGTCCACCAGGGGACGGGCTCGGGCATCATCACCAAGGGCAAGGTGTTTCTCGGCCAGAACCGCAACGTCGGTGAAATAGGCCACATCCAGGTCGAACCCCTTGGCAAGCGCTGCCACTGCGGCAACTTCGGCTGCCTCGAGACCATCGCCTCCAACGAGGCCATCGTCGACAAGGTGAAGGAGCTCATCAGCCGCGGTCACCTGAGTTCGCTGCAGGAGAAGCACATCACCATCCAGGAGGTGTGCAAGGCGGCGGTGGCCGGTGACGAGCTGGCCCGCAGCGTGATCGAGAACGTGGGGGAGCACCTGGGGCGCGCCATCGCCATCACGGTCAACCTGTTCAACCCCCAGAAGGTGCTCATCGCCGGTGAAATCACCGCCGCCGAAGAGATCCTGATCCCGGCCATCCGCCGCTGCGTCGAGCACCAGTCTCTGCCAAGTTTCCATCGCGGCCTGCCCATCGTGAAGGCGCGCTTCCAGAACCAGCCCACCATCGGCGGCTTCGCCCTGGTCAAGCGCTCCCTGCTGGAAGGGGATCTGCTGCAGATCATCATGGAGCAGAAGTAAGGCCTACCCCTTCGGATACGAAAACGGCAGCCAGTGGCTGCCGTTTTTTTATGGTCTGTTTTCGCCGGTTCACCCCGCCCGGCACGGTTTGAACAGATCCAGCTTGCCGTCATAGACCTGGGTCTGCACGTCCATGATACCGAGCATGGTGCGGGGCAACAGGTCGTCGTGCCGCTCAACCGCTCGGGCCCATTTACCCCGCCCGGCAGGGCTTGAACAGATCCAGCTTGCCGTCATAGACCTGGGTCTGCACATCCATGATGCCAAGCATGGTGCGGGGCAACAGGTTGTCGTGCCGCTCAACCGCTCGGGCCCATTCACCCCGCCCGGCACGGCTTGAACAGATCCAGCTTGCCGTCATAGACCTGGGTCTGCACGTCCATGATGCCAAGCATGGAGTGGAACAGGTTGTCGTGGGAGAAGCGCTTGCTGGCTGCCTCCTGTTGCAGGCAATCCAGATTGAGCTGACGGTCTGCCTGCAACTGGGGAGAGAACCAGGTCAGGAGCGGCACCCGGGTCTGATCGTCCGGTGCGAACTTGTAGGGGGTGCCGTGCAGATAGAGCCCCATGGCACCGAGGGATTCGCCGTGATCCGACAGATAGACCAGCCCCACGTTGTACTGGCTCTCCAGGCTCTTGAGCTTGTCGATGAGCTGGGCCAGCACCTTGTCGGTGTAGCGGATGGTGTTGTCATAGGTGTTCACCAGCTCTTCGTTGCTGCAGTTCTCGATGTCGCTGCGCGGGCAGTCCGGCAGGAAGACGCGATCGGCGGCCGGGTAGCGGCGATAGTAGGTCGGACCGTGGCTGCCCATCAGGTGGAAGGCCACCAGCTTGCTGCCCTGCTTGCCCTGCATGTCGGCGATCTGCTGATCCAGCCCCTGCAACAGCACCTCGTCATGACAGGCATTGCCGGAGCAATATGCGGGGAATGCCTTGGGCTCAATCTCGATGGTGGGGACGTTTTTGCACACCCCCTTGCAGCCGCCGTCGTTCTCCTTCCAAAGCACCGAGATCCCGGCATGTTGCAGCACGTCCAGCAAGCCATCCTGGGACTGGGCCCTGGCCTCGTCATAGCCGCGCCGGGTCATGTTCGAGAACATGCAGGGCACGGAGAGCGCCGTGGCGGTGCCGCAGGAGCGCACGTTCCTGAACGAGACGACATTGGCCTCCTTCTCGGTGAAGCCGTTGGTCTCCTTCTTGTAGCCGTTGAGGGAGTAGTTCTGGCTGCGGGCCGTCTCCCCCACCACCAGGAACATCAGGGTCGGCTTCTGATGCTGGCCGATCACCCTGGCATCGGTGCCGATCTGCTGGTAGGGAATGGGAGTGGCGAAGACCACATCCCGGGCGTACTTGTAGAGCCCGTGCACATAGTTGGCGGGCACTATCTCCTTGCCGAGGGACTTGTTGTTGCGCCCGACCGAGGCGTAATCCTGGTAATAGAGGGCGGCAGCCCCCATCAGAAACAGCAAGGAGAGGGCGATGGAACCGAGGCGTAGACCCAGCCCCTTGTACCAGGGACGGGGATACTCAATCTTCACCCACAACAGAACCAGCACCGGCAGCAGGCCGGTCAGCAGGAACCAGAGCACCACGGAGCCGTTGAGGTAGGAGCCCGCCTCCCCGCTGTTGGTCTCGATGATGTTCTGCATCATGCCCATGTCGAAGATCACCCCGTACTTGAGCATGGCGTAGCTGACCAGGGAGCCGGTCAGGATGAGCAAGGCGAAAAAGGGCTTGAGCAGATAACGGAAGGTAAAGGGCAGGAACACCGCGTTGAGGGCCGCCACCAGTACCAGGGGAATGGAGAGGACAAACCCCGCCTTGACGTGTTCAAGGGCGCTGAGAATGCGATAAAAGTGCAGGAAAATGGGCCAGTTGAAGACCAGTGCAAACAGCAGCACCAGCAACAGATTGACCTTCATCACTCCCAGAGTGAGACGCATAGAGAGACTCCGACAAACCAGTGGAACTAACAACCTGCCAGCAGGCTTCGTGGTGACCATCCCGACACTCGGCCCTGAAAAACAGGACAAGAGCCAGGGAGGTCCAGATACGGGGTCATCCTAGGACGGCAAACTTAAGCGAACATTAAGAGAGGAAATCGAACCACAAGGGGAGGTGCTCGGTCTGGCACATAAAAAAACGGCAGCCCGGGCTGCCGTTTTTGCGAAGGTGAACAAGGTGTCGCACCTGTGTGTTCGCGAACCTGAACAGGGTCACGAGAGACAATTACAGGGTCGCGGCGATCTCGTCGGAGCCGGGGAAGAGGACCGTTGTGGTCACCCTCCCCTTGCCCTGGGTCTCACAGCGTTCCCGAGAGGCAATCACAGGGTCGCGGCAATCTCGTCGGAGCCGGGGAAGAGGACCGTTGTGGTCGCCATCCCCTTGCCCTGGGGGATCACAGAGTCGCGGCAATCTCATCGGAGCCAGGGAAGAGGACCGTTGTGGTCGCCCTCCCCTTTGCCCTGAGGGATCACAGGGTCGCGGCAATCTCGTCGGAGCCGGGGAAGAGGACCGTTGTGGTCGCCCTCCCCTTGCCCTGGGGGATCACAGGGTCGCGGCGATCTCGTCGGAGATGGAGCCGTTGTGGTACACCTCCTGCACGTCGTCCAGATCTTCCAGCATGTCGATGAGGCGCATCAGCTTGGGCGCGGTCTCGGCATCCAGTTCCGCCTCGGTGGAGGGGATCATGGTCACTTCGGCGCTCTCGGGCTTGAAGCCGGCGGCTTCCAGACCGTCCAGCACGGTGCCGAAGTCGTTCGGGGTGGTGTAGACCTCGATGGTGCCATCTTCTTCGGTCACTACGTCGTCGGCACCGGCTTCCAGCGCGGCGTCCATCAGGGCGTCTTCATCGGCGCCCACGAAGGTCAGCACCCCCTTCTTGGTGAACAGATAGGCCACGGAGCCGTCGGTCCCCAGGTTGCCGCCGCACTTGCTGAAGGCGTGGCGCACTTCGGCCACGGTACGGTTGCGGTTGTCGGTCAGGCACTCCACCATGACGGCGGAACCGGCCGGGCCGTACCCTTCGTACACGATGGTCTCGAGCTGCTCGCCGTCACCGCCGCCGGCCCCACGGGCGATGGCGCGGTTGATGGTGTCGCGGGTCATGTTGCTGGTCAGGGCTGCCGCCACCGCCGCACGCAGGCGGGGGTTGTTGGCAGGATCGGCATCACCCAGACGCGCGGAGGTGGTGATTTCGCGGATCAGCTTGGTGAAGATCTTGCCGCGCTTGGCGTCTTGCGCCGCCTTGCGGTGTTTGATGTTGGCCCATTTACTGTGACCTGCCATAGGGACTCTCCGTTATAGTTGGAAATTTCAGTAACACTGGTATCGACCAGGGGGAAACGGGAAAGGCCGCATCGCTGCGGCCTTTGTTGCCGATAACGGCTTATTCGTCACCCTTGACGGTGGTCGCAATCGCCAGCTCGCCCAGTTGGGCCGGGTTGGCAAAGCTCGGGGCGTCTGTCATCAGACAGGCGGCCGCCGTGGTTTTCGGGAAGGCGATGACATCCCGGATGTTGTCGGTGCCGGTCAGCAGCATGCTGAGGCGGTCCAGACCGAAGGCCAGGCCGGCGTGGGGCGGGGTGCCGTATTTCAGGGCATCCAGCAGGAAGCCGAACTTCAGGCGCTGCTCGTCCGGGGTGATCCCCAGGATGTCGAACACGGTGGACTGCATCTCGCTGTTGTGGATACGCACAGAGCCGCCACCCACTTCGTAACCGTTGATCACCATGTCGTAGGCGTTGGCGTAAGCACCCACCGGGTTCGCTTTCAGCTCGGCCGGGCCCAGGTTGCTCGGGGCGGTGAAGGGGTGGTGCATGGCCGCCAGGCCGCCTTCGCCATCTTCCTCGAACATGGGGAAGTCGATGACCCACAGCGGCTTCCAGACGTTCTCCACCAGGCCCAGATCGCGGCCCACCTTCAGGCGCAGGGCGCCCATGGCATCGCACACCACTTTCTTGGAGTCGGCGCCGAAGAAGATGATGTCGCCATCCATCGCGCCGGTGCGGGCCAGGATCTCGCGCACGATGGCGTCAGAGAGGAACTTGGCCACCGGGGACTGCACCCCTTCGAGGCCGCTCCCGGCGTCGTTGACCTTCATCCAGGCCAGGCCCTTGGCACCGTAGATGCCGACGAACTTGGTGTACTCGTCGATCTGCTTGCGAGAGAGCTCCGCGCCGCCCGGTACCTTCAGGGCCGCCACACGGCCTTTCGGATCCTTGGCAGGACCGGCGAACACGGCGAACTCCACCTCGGTCAAGAGATCTGCCACGTCCACCAGCTCCATCGGCAGGCGCAGGTCCGGCTTGTCGGAGCCGAAGCGGCGCATGGCCTCGTCGAAGGTCATGATGGGGAAGTCGCCCAGGTCCACGTTCAGGATGTGCAGCCAGAGCTTGCGGATCATCTCTTCCATGATTTCACGCACCTGGGGTGCGGTCATGAAGGAGGTCTCCACGTCGATCTGGGTGAATTCCGGCTGGCGGTCGGCACGCAGGTCTTCGTCGCGGAAGCACTTGACGATCTGGTAGTAGCGGTCGAAGCCGGACATCATCAGCAACTGCTTGAACAGCTGGGGGGACTGCGGCAGGGCGTAGAACTTGCCCTTGTGCACGCGGCTCGGCACCAGGTAGTCACGGGCCCCTTCCGGGGTCGCCTTGGTCAGCATCGGGGTCTCGATGTCGAGGAAGCCGTGCTCGTCCATGAAGCGGCGCACGAAGGCACTGGCCTTGGCACGGGTCTTCAGGTACTTGGCCATCTCGGGACGACGCAGGTCCAGGTAGCGGTACTTGAGGCTCACCTCTTCGCTGTTGACCTGGTTGAAGTCAAGGGGCAGCGGCTCGGCACGGTTGATGATGGTGAGCTCGTGGGCAAACACCTCGATGGCACCGGTGGCCATGTCGCTGTTGCGCTGGGAGTCGGGGCGGGTACGCACCACACCGGTCACCTGGATGCAGAACTCGCCGCGCAGCTCGGAGGCCAGGGCAAAGGCGTCCGGCTTGTCCGGATCGAAGAACACCTGCACGATGCCCTCGCGGTCGCGCATGTCGATAAAGATGAGGCCGCCGAGATCACGACGACGATGGACCCAACCGCACAATGTAATGGTCTGCCCGGCATGGGCCTCATTGACCTGTCCGCAATAGATAGAGCGCATGGACTTCTTCCTTCGAAATGGTAGAGAGACGGTTCATCCTGGGTCGCCGGGCACGACTGGCAAGCACCGTCTGTCTCACAGCTGGCCAGATCCTGCTTCTTGCCCGGTTTGAAATCTGTCTCGGGTCATCCGGCTCCCCGAGCCGGATTCTTGCCGCCGCCCCAGGCAGGCCCCCGCTCCCGACCGGGATGACGAGTGGGCGCCGGGGTATCGGCGGCGTCGTTGTCTGGCCACTGCCGGGCCGCGATCATCGTCACCCGGGGGCTCGGTCGCGCGCATTACGACAATGTGGCAAACAAAAGGGTTGGCATTATAGAGGAAAACCTCCATTTGGGTAAAATGGCCCGCAGCCCCCTTTACCCTGTTTTTTGTTGTTCTGGCGCAAAAAGGAGGGCAAAAGTCCGCCAACCTGCCGACAGGAACCATCATGAGCCTCTATTTGGGCCTGCCCCAGTGGTCACACCCGGCCTGGCCCGGCCAGTTGCTGGGGATGAATGCCAGGCCCGCCGAGCACCTCGCCGACTATGCCCGGGTGTTCAACTCCGTGGAGGGCAACACCACCTTCTACGCCTCGCCGACCACGGAGACGGTGCAGCGCTGGGCCGATGCGGTCCCCGACCACTTTCGCTTCAGCTTCAAGTTTCCCAAGGAGATCAGCCACCAGAGCGATCTGGTGAGCGCGGACAAACAGGTGACGGCCTTCATCCGCCTGCTGGCCCCCCTGCATGACAAGCTGGGGCTGCTCAAGCTGCAACTGCCCGCCCGCTTCGGGCCAGAGGGGCTGGCCCGTCTGGATGCCTTCTTCGCGCGGCTGCCCCAGGATTTCACCTATGCCCTCGAGGTGCGCCACCCCGATTTCTTCGCCAAGGGGGAGGCGGAACGGGCCCTCAACCGGATGCTGATGGCGCGGGGCATCAATCGCATCATGCTCGACAGCCGTCCGCTCTTCTCGGTGCCCGCCACCACGGCCGCCATGATCGATGCCCAGGGCAAGAAACCCAGGTTGCCGGTCCATCTGCTGGCCACGGGGGGTGCCCCGGTGGTGCGCCTGATTGGTTTGCCTCAAATCGAGGACAATCACCCATTTTTGCCACCATGGTTGCCACATTGGAAACAATGGCTTCAGGAGGGCAAGGATCTCTACCTCTTTGTTCACACCGCCGACAATGCCCGGGCCCCCGAACTCGCACGGCAGATCAGCCGCCTGCTCGGCCAGGAGATGGCCCCCTGGCCGGGAGAAAACGATCGCGCCCGCCAGGGAGTGCTGCCCTTTTGAGCGACCCCCTCCCCGCCCCTTCTCCGTCCCCAAAAAAAGCCGCTTTTTTTGTGGTCCCACCGGGGTTGGCGTCAAGACAAACGCCCGCCTTTCCTCTACACTAGCGCCCCAAGTAAGGTCCCGGGCCTGGGTGCATGGCAATGCGTTGCCCACCCCAGCCCGGCACCCTGAGGGCCCGGACCATGGCCCGTTGCGAACAGGGGCAGCCCGAAGGATCCCGGAGCAAGCCACCCCGTTCGTCAACCGGTGACGACGCCATTTCGATGCCCGTCCACCCAAGATTCAATTGAATAAAACAGCCGCCCACCACACCGGCTGTCAGGTTGCGTCAGCATGCACGATCAGATTTTTGCCGCCCCCATTGCCCGTCTGGGAGACTTCTGCTTTGACGAGCAGGTCGTCGACGTCTTCCCCGACATGATCCAGCGCTCGGTGCCCGGTTACAGCAACATCATCTCCGCCATCGGCATGATGGCCGCCCGCTACGCCCAGCCCCAGAGCCGCCTCTACGATCTCGGCTGCTCCCTCGGCGCCGCGACCCAGGCCATGCGCCGCCACGTCACCCAGCCCGGCTGCCAGATCACGGCGGTGGATCTCTCCCACCCCATGATCGAGCGGGCCCGCGCTCACCTCTCGGGCTTCAAGTCCGAGGTGCCGGTGGAGCTGGTGGAGGCGGACATCTGCGACATCCCCATCGAGAACGCCTCCGTGGTGGTGCTCAACTTCACCCTGCAGTTCGTCGCCCCCGAGAAGCGGGCCGCCCTCATCGCGCGCATCTTTGACGGCCTGCGCCCCGGCGGCATCCTCATCCTGAGCGAGAAGTTCCGCTTCGATGACGAGCAGGTCAACGAGCTGCTCATCGACTTGCACCTCGACTTCAAGCGGGCCAACGGCTACAGCGAGCTGGAAATCAGCCAGAAGCGCACCGCCCTTGAGAACGTGATGCGCACCGACACCCTGGCGGTCCATCAGGCGCGCCTGCGGGACGCCGGCTTCACCCACCTGGACCTCTGGTTCCAGTGCTTCAACTTCGGCTCCATGATTGCCATCAAAGCCAGCGACACCAACTAAGCCATGATCGATTTCGCCCATTTTTATCAACTGATCGCCAAGAACCGGTTGAGCCACTGGCTGCACACCCTGCCCGCCCAGCTGCACGCCTGGCAGCACGACAACCTGCACGGGGATCTGCCGCGCTGGAACCGCGCCCTCGCCAAGCTGCCCGTCGTGGCCCCCGGCCGGATCGAGCTCAAAGAGCGGGTTGCCATCGGCGGCCCCGATAGCCTGGGAGAGGGTGAGCGCAAGAAGACCGAGAGCCTGCTGCGCCAGCTCATGCCCTGGCGCAAGGGCCCCTTCCATGTGCACGGCATCCACATCGACACCGAGTGGCGCTCCGACTGGAAGTGGGATCGGGTGCTGCCCCACATCAGCCCGCTCCAGGGCCGCTACGTGCTGGACGTGGGCTGCGGCAGCGGCTACCACCTCTGGCGCATGGTGGGGGAAGGGGCGAAACTGGCGGTCGGCATCGACCCGAGCCCGCTGTTCCTCTGCCAGTTCGAAGCCATTCGCCACTTCGCAGGCAACGACCAGCGCGCCCACCTGCTGCCGCTCGGTATCCAGGAGCTGCCGGAGCTGCGGGCCTTTGACACCGTCTTCTCCATGGGGGTGCTCTATCATCGCAAGTCCCCCATCGAGCACATCGAGCAATTGCGCAACCAGCTCAAAGACGATGGGGAGCTGGTGCTCGAGACCCTGGTGGTGGACGGCGACGAAAACCAGGTGCTGATGCCCTCCGATCGCTACGGCAAGATGCGCAACGTCTGGTTCCTCCCCTCGAGCGCGGCCCTCACACGCTGGGTCGAGCGCTGCGGGTTCACCGATGTGCGCATCGTCGACGAGAATATGACCAGCACCGACGAACAGCGTCGTACCGACTGGATGATTAACGAGTCCCTGAGTGACTATCTGGATCCACACAATCCTGCACTCACGGTCGAAGGATACCCGGCACCCAAACGTGCCGTACTGATCGCCAGAAAGGCCAAAGACTAGCCGATGGCGGCTGTGGAAGTTACACTGACCCAATTCCAGGAAGCACAGTTAAATGAATGACATGAAAAGCAAATTAAAAGGAATGACCCTGCTCTCCCTGCTCAGTCTCGGCGGGTGTGTCAGTATGGAAAAAGCCCCCCCGGCCCCGACCCTGACGCTGGCCGAGCTGCGCAACGAGATCTCGTTGAGCGAGCAACGTCTGCAAACATCCATGGAACAGCAACAGAAGCAGTATGTGCAGCAACAGCACCTGCTGGTTCAGCTCAACACCGATGTCACCAACATGAAAGAGTCCGTGAAGAAAGTCGACAGCAAGCTGGCTACCCTGCCTCCCGAGCCGCCCAAGGCCATGCCCATTCCCACCGAGAAATGCCCGGCGCCGAGCCAGGGCCACACCGTCGATGGCAAGCTGCTGGTGGGTGAAGCGGAGTGGATCTGGGTTGACGCCGCCAACGACGCCTTCCAGGCCCGGGTCGACACCGGCGCCACCACCTCCTCCATCAGCGCCCAGGAGATCACCATCTTCGAGCGCAACGGCAAGAACTGGGTGCGCTTCTTCCTGAGCCACCAGGAGATGGACGACAAGATCCAGATTGAAGCGCCCCTGGTGCGTCACGTGCGGGTCCGTCAGGCTTCCGCCGACGATCTCGACCGTCGCCCCGTGGTCCGCCTCGCCGTGCGCATCGGCGACATGACCGAGAAGGCCGAATTTACCCTGAAGGACCGCAGCGACATGACCTTCCCCGTGCTGCTGGGCCGTGAATTCCTCAAAGACATCGCCGTGGTCGACGTGGCCCGCGAATATATCCAACCCAAACCCAAGCTCAAGGATGTGAAATAATCCATGGTTTCCCGTAAGCCGTTCTATCTGCTGGTCGCCCTGCTCTACATCGTCGGCCTGGGGATGACCTTCTATCATCACATCGCGCTGGACGTCCCGCTCACGCCGGGTGAAAAGCGCCAGATCTGGTCCATCGAAGCCAAGCTCGAATTCGAGGCCACCGGCGAGCCGGTGATCGCCTCCCTGGCCATTCCGGGCACCCAGCCCGGCTTCACCCTGATGAACGAAAACGCCGCGAGCCCGGGCTATGGCCTGTCGTTCGTGGAAAAAGACGGGGATGCCCGCGCCGAGTGGTCCATCCGCGCCGCCTCCGGCCGTCAGGAGCTCTACTACCGGGTCGACATGATGGCCGATGCCCATGCCAAGCCCGCCGCCAACCCGCAGCCGCCCGCCATCGAGAAGCAGATCGAGAGCGAGCCCTACGCCACGGCCATGAAGCAGATCCTGGAGCGCGCCCAGGAGCGCTCCGCCGACGGCTACACCCTGACCCGCGAGATCATCAAGGAGATCGAGAAGCAGGAACAGAACGCCGAGCTGCTCAAGTCCCACAAGAGCCGCGCCAATCTGATTGCCGAGCTGCTCAACAACGCGGACGTCCCGGCCCGGGTGGTTCACGCCCTCAGCCTGGAAGATGGCCGCCGCCGTCAGGAGCTGGTGGATTACCTGCAGGTCTTCAACAGCCCGACCGACTACAAGCTGTTCAACCCGCAAAGCGGTGAACAGGGTCAACCGGCCAACCTGCTGCTGTGGGAGTACAACTCCGGCGCCCTCCTGGACGTCACCGGCGGTCACAACTCCCGCGTCACCTTCTCGATGATCGAGCAGGAGCAACCGGTCAACGTGGCCCTGGCCCAGAAGTTCGAAAAATCCGAGATGATGAACTTCTCCATCCACAGCCTTCCCCTGGAAGAGCAAGCCCTGTTCAAGGGTCTGCTGCTCATCCCCATCGGCGTGCTGATGGTGGTGTTCCTGCGGGTCATCGTGGGGATCAAGACCTCCGGCACCTTCATGCCGGTGCTGATCGCGGTCGCCTTCATCCAGACCTCGCTGGTCACCGGCCTCATCGGCTTCCTGCTGATCGTCGGCACCGGCCTGGTGATCCGTTCCTACCTCTCGAGGCTGAACCTGCTGCTGGTCGCCCGAATATCGGCGATCATCATCATGGTGATCTCGATGATCGGCATCTTCTCGGCGTTCGCCTTCAAGCTGGGGCTGACCGACGGCATGAAGATCACCTTCTTCCCGATGATCATCCTCTCCTGGACCATCGAGCGCATGTCCATCCTGTGGGAAGAAGAGGGTCCCAAAGAGGTGTTCCGCCAGGGCGGCGGCTCCCTGCTGGTGGCGGTCATCGCCTACCTGGCCATGGACAACGAGCTCATTCGTCACCTCACCTTCAACTTCCTCGGCCTGCAGCTGGTGCTGATGGCGACCGTGCTGTTGATGGGTAACTACACCGGCTACAAGTTGAGCGAGCTCAAGCGCTTCAAGCCGCTGGTGGACGAGATGAAGTCTGGTGCCACCCCGGGTAAGGACAAGTAACAGATGTGGTTCTGGCAGAAATACACCAGTCCGTGGAGCCTGTCCCAGGCAGGCATCCTCGGCATGAACAAGCGCAACCACTCCTACATCAGCCGCTACAACCCGCGCCGCCTCTATCCGCTGGTGGATGACAAGCTCAAGACCAAGCGCATCGCGCTGGATGCGGGGGTGACGGTGCCTGAACTTATCGGCACCATCCGCGAGCAGCACGACGTGACTCGCATCACCGAGCTGGTGAAAGACTGGCCGGGCTTCTGCATCAAGCCGGCCCGCGGCTCCGGCGGCAAGGGGATCCTGGTGATCCTGCGCCAGGAGGACGGCCTCTTCTACAAGCCCAACGGCAGCGCCGCCAACGGCCAGGATCTGGAGCGCCATGTCTCCAACATCCTGGCGGGACTCTATTCCCTCGGCGGCAAGCCCGACGTGGCGCTGGTGGAAGGGCTCATCAACTTCGACGACGTGTTCGACGGCTACTCCTTCGAAGGGGTCCCCGATGCCCGGGTGATCATCTTCAAGGGGTTCCCGGTGATGGCCATGATGCGCCTCTCCACCTCGGCTTCCGATGGCAAGGCGAACCTGCACCAGGGCGCCGTGGGGGTGGGCCTGTGCCTGCGCACCGGCCGCGCCCTGCGGGCGGTGCAGTTTGGCAACCCGCTGCGCCACCACCCGGACACCGGCCTGGATCTCTATGATCTGAAGGTGCCCCACTGGGACACCCTGCTCAACCTGGCGGCCTCCTGCTACGAGATGTCCGGTCTTGGCTACATCGGGACCGACATGGTGCTGGACAAGTTCCGCGGCCCCATGCTGCTGGAGCTCAACGCCCGTCCGGGCCTTGCCATCCAGATCGCCAACGGTCGCGGCCTGGTGCCCAACCTCAAGACCATCGAGAAGCTGGGTCAGGTCAAGATGAACGTGGAGCAGCGGGTCAACTTCGCCAAGGATCACTTCGGTATCTTCGACGAATAGTCCGCCCCCCTTCTGCAAAAACGCGCCCACCGGCGCGTTTTTTTATGTCCGCTCCTGCGCGCAGGGCGCCCCGCCCGAAGGCCGATCCCCGTCACATCCCATGGCGGCCCCCCTTCAATGGCGCGGCACAAGGGGATAAGCTCCTGACCAATGAGGGGTGGCCTGCCCA
>NZ_JBFOCV010000040.1:0-173563 GCF_040907975.1 Aeromonas sp. s10
CAATTCGGACGCGGGGTGGAGCAGCTCGGTAGCTCGTCGGGCTCATAACCCGAAGGTCGTCGGTTCAAATCCGGCCCCCGCAACCAACCATTTGTATCCATGGCAAGCGCTAGCGCCTGTGGTGGAGACGAAGACAGCAAGAAGCAACTGCTCTGCTTTTTGTGGTGGCAATACAATTCGGACGCGGGGTGGAGCAGCTCGGTAGCTCGTCGGGCTCATAACCCGAAGGTCGTCGGTTCAAATCCGGCCCCCGCAACCAACTTCTGACTGATTTTCTTCTGCATTACCTCTCTGATCCCCTCCAGCATCTGTTGCTTGCACACAATAATGTGTGTTTTTCCGATCCCTCTCGCCATTTGTTCGGTATCATCCTGCTTTCTGTTCATGGATGAGGCCGCACCCTGTGATGACCCCTTTTAGCTATTCTTCTCCCCAAATCACGATGCAGAGCACCTCCCTCGCCGAAGTAATGGCAGGGCCGGCTGCTGTCAAACTCCTGCTCATTGCCGACTCAGCGCGCGATACCTTGCTGGCGACGCCTCCCTTTGCCGCCGTGGCAACCCAGATAGCCCTGGGTCAGAAGGCCCCCTATTCCCTTGACGACAGTCAGGGGCTGCAACGGGTGATCTTCATGGATGCCCGCCCGGCCCTGGATAATCGGCTCTACAAGCAGGTGCGCAGCTGGATGGGCTCGCTGGCGGGCCTCAAGGCGACGCACCTGGCGCTCCATCTGGAGGGCTTTGACGATGAGCATCGCGCCCAACTGGCAAGGGTGGTGCTCGCCTGCCTGCTCGCCGCCGATGTGACCCTGCCGACCCAGAAACGGAGTGAGGCGACAAGACCGGGTTATCAGCAGTTGCAACTTTCCCCCCCTTGCGAGCTGGACATGGCCCGCCTGAGCGCAGAAACCGAAGGCAATGGTCTGGCTCGCCACCTGGCGGTGCTGCCAGCGTCCGAGCTCAATGCCCGTCATTACCGGGCCTATGCCCGGGAGCTGGCGCAGCAGGAGGGGTGGCAGTGGCAGGAGTTTGATGAGACGACCCTGGCACAGAAGGGTGCTGGCGCCTTCCTGGCGGTGGCCCGTGGTTCGGCGGACGGTCAGGCCGCCATCGTCAGGCTCAGTTACTGTCCGGCCAACCCGGTGCGCCGCGTTGCGCTGGTGGGCAAGGGGATCTGCCACGACTCCGGTGGCTACAACCTGAAAGTCGGTGGCAGCATGTATGGCATGCACCTGGACATGGGGGGCAGCGCGGTGGCCCTTGGCACGTTGTTGGCCATCAGCCGGGCGAAACTCCCCATTGAGGTGCACTGCTGGCTCGCCATCGCCGAGAACCACATCGGCCCGCAGGCCTTCCGGCCCGGTGAGGTGGTGACCGCCCTCAACGGCACCACCATCGAAGTGGTGGACACCGACGCCGAGGGTCGCATGGTGCTGGCGGATGCCCTGACCCTGGCGGCCGGGGACAAACCCGACTTGCTGATCGACTATGCCACCCTGACCGGCGCCTGCAAACGGGCGCTCGGCAGCCGTTACAGCGGCGCCTTCACCAACCGCCCCGAGTGGCTCACCACTCTGATAGCGCTGGGACAGCAGAGCGGGGAGCGAGTCTGGCCCTTCCCCCTGGACGAGGATTACGATGACAACCTCGATAGCGAGTGGGCCGATCTGTTACAGTGCGCGCCGGGCGCCTCCCCGGATCACATCGATGCCGCCCGTTTTCTCACGCGCTTCGTGCCCGCCGAGCTTCCCTGGTTGCACCTCGACCTGAGTGGTTTTCGCAACAAGGGGGGCAATGGCGTGGTGGGCAGCGAGGTAACCGGCTTTGGTGTCAGGCTGACCCTGGCCCTGCTCGACAGCCCTCTGGGGATGGGTGCGCCCGACGCATGACAACGTGGCCAAGCACAATCAATAAGGACAAGCGTGAAACAAGCAAGCTATGACTGGGTGCTGTTCGATCTGGACGAAACCCTGCTCGATTTTCCGGTCGCCAGGGCGCTGGAGCGGACCCTGCAGATCTACGGCGTGGCGCCGACTCCCCCCAAGATGGCGGAGTACCATGCCCTCAACCAGCGGCTCTGGCAGCAGTACAACTCAGGGGAGATTGACGCCACCCACCTGCAGCAGACCCGTTTTTCGCTCTTTGCCGAGCAGGTCAACGTGGCGCCCATGGCGATGAACGAGACCTTCCTGCAGCAGATCATCGCCCTGAGCGTGCCGCTGGAGGGGGTGGAGGAGACCCTGCAGGCCCTGAAGAGCAAGGTCAGAATGGGGATCATCACCAACGGCTTCAGCCTGCCCCAGCGCGGGCGCCTCGACAAACTGGGCTGGAACAGCTGGTTTGAGCCTCTCGTTATCTCTGACGAGGTGCAGGTGACCAAGCCGGCGGCGGCCATCTTCCAGCATGCCCTGGCGCAGATGGGTCAGCCGAGCCCGGCGCGGGTGTTGATGGTGGGGGACAATCCCAAGACCGACATCGCCGGTGCCGCCGCCCAGGGGCTTGCCACCTGCTGGTACAACCCGGGACGGGAGACAGGCCCGTGCGAGGCGACCCACGAGATCCACCACTTCGCCCATCTCTGCGCGATCGTGCTGGGAGAGTAGGTCCCCTATGCCCGCAAGGATGTAAAAAAACAAGGCAGCCCATGGGCTGCCTTGTTTGCATCCGGCGTCTGCTAGCGGCCGAGGCGGGCGAGCAGCCAGGTCTCCAGCAAGGCCACTCCGGGGGCCAGCACGGTTTCGTCGAAGTCGAACTCCGGATGATGGTGGGGGGCCGCGAGGTTGGCTCCCAGGATGAGATAGGCGGCTTCGCCGCCGTGCTGCTGTACCCGCTCGATGAGGAAACCGGCATCCTCGCTGGCCCCGAAGCGGCGGGTGTGGATGGTATCAAGGGAGATCCCCTCTGCGAGAGGCACGATTTCCTCGATGAGGGCTGGGCTGTTCTCGATGCCGATCGCTTCCCCCTGTTTGCGGATGTGGTAGGTCGCGCCCTGCATCAGGGCCGCCCCCTCCACAATCTGCTGCACCTGATTGAACATGTAGTCGTTGAGGGCCGGCGTCGCGCCACGGGTCTCCCCCATCAGGCGGGCATGGCCCGGGATGACGTTGCGTCCACTGCCGCCGTTGAGCTGCCCCACGTTGATGCGGGTCATGCCGTCCCGATGGCGGGGAATGCCGAGCATGGCGGTGGTGGCCATGCAGGCCGCCGCCAGGGCATTGTGGCCCGCGTTGGGCTCGAGCCCCGCATGGGCGGCTTGCCCCATGAACTCCACGTCGAATTTGGTTGAACAGAGAAACTCGGTGGGGTTGACCACCAGCTCACCGCTGCTCGCGTGAATGCCGATGTGCAGTGCCAGCAGAGCGTCCACGTCGTCGAGCTGCCCCCCTGCCGCGAGCGCCTTGCCGCCTCGGCAGCCCTCTTCAGCCGGCTGGAAGAAGAGCTTGATGCGGCCAGTGAGGCGATCGGCGAGGGCCGCGATCCGCTCGGCCAGCACCAGCCCGATGGCGGTGTGACCATCGTGGGCACAGGCGTGCATCCAGCCCGGGTTGGCGGAGTGCCAGCCTCCCTGGCCGGGCAGGTGTGACGCCTCCTGGCTCTCTTCGACCTCCACCGCATCGATATCGAAGCGAAACGCCAGGGTGGGGCCGGGGCGCCCGCTCTCCCAGAGT
The DNA here is from genome assembly GCF_040907975.1 of Aeromonas sp. s10. Lineage (NCBI taxonomy): Bacteria > Pseudomonadati > Pseudomonadota > Gammaproteobacteria > Aeromonadales > Aeromonadaceae > Aeromonas > Aeromonas sp. s10. The sequence continues at coordinate 3,668 of NZ_JBFOCV010000040.1, forward strand.
CCCATCACGCCGGTGAGTGCGTCGATCCGCGTCAGCCACTCCGGATGCGCCCCCTGGTGTAGGGCACGGGCCTTCTGGGCCTCGGCGTCTATTTCCCGTCCCATGATGAGGGTGCTGGCGAGCAGTTGATCCCCCAGCATGATGGAGAAACCGAGTTCACTGAGGTGTTGGGCGATGAGGGTGGTGGTGCGAAATTCACACCAGGCGGCTTCGGGGTGACGATGAAGGTCGCGGCGCCAGTGGCGCAAGGCATCCTGAGTCATGGTGGTTCCTGCGTGGCAAATCCAGCGGCCATTGTGACGGGCAGGGGGGCAAGAGTAAATCCCGCAGGGGGAGATGCGACAAGGGGAGCCCGGGCTCCCCTTGAAAGATGGCATGGATGTCGACGAGGTCGTTTTGTGCGCGCAGATCGCGCTCAATGATGGCTTGGCATCATCCTTTGCCAGAGCGCGTCAAAAAACCATGTTGCAGTCTTTTTTTTGAACCACCCCTCTGGGACAGAGGTGGCAGATGGCTGATTGACCGACTTAGAGCTGTGCCAGCGACGGCATGGAGACGGCAACCAGAGTGAAAAACACGGTGAAAACGGCGGTAACTACGAACTCTTTCATGATTTTATCTCCCTTGGTTGGCTCATGATGGAACCAAGATACCACAATAGAACGATAAAACAACGAAAAATGTAATTATGAGGCGAAAATGGTTTGGCGGTGAAATATGGCTGTATTTTTCCAAGTTTAAGGGCGTTTTTTGTCCTGGGAAGGGTTTTGTGGTGATACCAGTGAAAGGGGAGTGCATATAAAATCTTTAAATACATTGAGTTATGTTGTTTTTGTGACCCTCCCCTTGGTGGTTCCGATTGGGGTCTTTGTGGTTATCTCCATTTTTCGGCAGCAAAATGGCCTGCGGGATGCGCCGATTGATGTCGTCCTAGGGGGGTTGGTGGCTGTCAGCCAGGTTTTGTCATCTCATGTCATGTTTTCTCACGACTTGTGTCCCAACCCCAGTCTGCAAAGCTATTGCCAGCCAGTGTTATCCGATGAAGGCTCAATTTTCTGCTCATCCCAAACAGGATGGGAGCAAAAAGAGTACGAAAAAACGACAAAATGGCCGTCAAAGGAGCATGGAAGGGAAGGGGGAAGGCGGGAAAATGGGGGGGCGATCTTCATGGGGTCTTGGGTGGCCGGAAGCCCCGTTTTTCGCTGTTTTCTTGGGGGGACGAGCCGCTGGGCCCGCGCGGGGAAGCGGGCGATATCGTCGGCCCACCCGGGTTGCTATATGGCGCCAGTGTGATGGGATGAAGGGCAGGGGAGGCCTGGCGCAGGGCCGTGGCACTGCGCCACCAAGGCCTTTATCCATAACCGTCGTGAACAAGGTGAGCAAGCAGAAAAGCGGGGGAAAGAAGTAAAGGAGAAGGTCGTGGGGTCAGAGGCTCAGGGCCGCCGGGCAAGGGGTAAGACATGGCGACAGTGGCCAGTGGATAGTCGGGCCCCAGCAGAGGGAGGAGGGGGTGAGGAGCACGCATAAAAAAACCCTCCAGAGGAGGGTTTTTTGTCAGACCACAGCCTTTAGAACAGGGTGGTGGAGAGATCGTAGAGCTCCTGATCGAACGGGCGTTTGAGGTTCTCGATGCAGTCGATGATGTCGTGGTGCACCATCTCGTTGCGCTGGATGCCGACGCAGCGGCCACCGTGACCGGCCAGCAGCTGCTCGACGGCGTAGGCGCCCATGCGGCTAGACATGATGCGGTCACGCGCGGTGGGGGTGCCGCCGCGCTGGATGTGGCCCAGGATGGTGGCACGGGTTTCGCGGCCGGTCAGGGCTTCGATGTCCTTGGCCAGGGCATTCACATCGGTGACGTGCTCACAGATGGTGATGATGGCGTGCTTCTTGCCCTTGGCTTCGCCTTCCTTGATCTGTTGCAGCAGCTTGTCCTTGTCGAACGCCACTTCCGGCACGATCACGTACTCGGCACCGCCGGCAACGGCGGCGGACATGGCCAGATCACCACAGTGACGGCCCATGATCTCGACCACGGAGATGCGATGGTGGGAGCTGCAGGTATCGCGCAGACGGTCGATGGCGTCTACCACCACGTTCAGCGCGGTATCAAAGCCGATGGTGAAGTCGGTACCGGCGATGTCGTTGTCGATGGTGCCCGGCAGGCCGATGCAGGGGAAACCCTCTTCGGTCAGCTTCTTGGCACCCATGTAGGAGCCGTCACCGCCGATGACCACCAGGGCATCGATGCCGTGTTTCTTCAGGTTTTCGACCGCTTCGGCACGGACTTTCGGATCCTTGAAGGCGGGGAAACGGGCGGAGCCGAGGAATGTACCGCCACGGTTCACGACGTCGGAAACGCTGTGACGCTCGAGCTTGACGATACGGTCCTGGTGCAGACCGAGGTAGCCATCATAGATGCCGTAAACTTCCAGGCCATGATGCAGACCGGCGCGCACCACGGCGCGGATGGCTGCGTTCATACCCGGTGCGTCACCACCACTGGTCAAAACACCAATACGTTTGATTTGTTTGGTCATGAGTGCCTCTGGATCTGAGTTGTCGAAAATCAAGATTCTGAAAAATACGGCTGGCCGCTTTTACTATATCGGCTTTCCTATGGCGAGAGGGTCCATAGGAAAGCGATATGCAAAGAGGGGCGGGGCCCCTCTTTGCTTGGCGCTTACTTGGCGGCGCCAGCGATGATCTGGGAGAAGTCGTCCACTTTCAGGGACGCGCCACCCACCAGGCCACCGTCGATGTCCGGCTGGCCGAACAGGTCGGCAGCGGTGGCGCCAGTCACGGAGCCGCCGTACAGGATCTGTACCTTGGCAGCCACGGCTGCATCAAAACCGGCCAGGTATTGACGGATGTGAGCATGCACGGATTGTGCGATCTCCGGGGTGGCGGTCTTGCCGGTGCCGATGGCCCATACCGGCTCGTAAGCGATGACGGCGTTCTCGAAGGAGGCGATGCCGCAGCGATCGATCACGGCCTTGAGCTGGGTCTCGACCACCTGATTGGTGGTACCGGCTTCGAACTGGGCCAGGGTTTCACCGATGCACAGCACGGGGATCAGGCCGCCCTTCTGGATGGCTTCGTACTTGGCAGCCACCACGTCGTCGGTCTCTGCGTGCAGGGTACGACGCTCGCTGTGACCGACCAGGGAGTAGGTGCAGCCGAAGGCTTTGAGCATGGAGGGGGCGTTTTCGCCGGTGAAGGCGCCGGACTCGTGAACGTCGGCGTTCTGGGCACCGTAGGCGATCTTGCTGCCAGCGGTCAGCTGTTCAACCAGACCCAAAAAGATAACCGGCGGGCAGACGGCCACTTGCACGGAAGGATGAGCGGCAGCGGCCGGGGTCAGTCCTTTGATCAGGGCTTCTACAGAAGCCTTGGTGCCGTTCAGTTTCCAGTTACCCATTACCAGGTGCTGTCTCATCTTCTATATCTCCTAGGCATTTGATTGCGCAACATTATATGAATTGAACCGAGCCCAAGATAGCTGACCCGGCGGCAAATGACGTAATTTTTTTTCGCTTTCCTGATCCAAATCAGGAATGCAAGGCGCGATTGCTCACTCGGTGACCTGCCCACGCAAACGGGCCCACCATACCCCAATCCACTCGTGAATGGCAGCCTCGGAATACATCAGATAACGCCCCTTTGGGAGGTAGCTGTAGAGGGGTTGTGGCTCCTGACTCTGCTTGGCGGTGTAATCGGTGGGAGCCGGCACCGCATCGAGTCCCTGACTGCGATAGAGAGCCATGGCCCGGGGCAGGTGGGTGGCCGAACTCACCAGTGCCACCCGCTTGCCGTTGAGGTGGGCGGCGATGCTGACCGCCTCATCATGGGTGTCTTTGTTGTTTTCAAACAACGTCATGCGCGCACGCGGGATGCCAAGGCTGGCCGCCATGCGGGCGTTGACCTCGGCGTTCGACAGGGGATCCCCGGTCACGGCACCGGAGAAGACCAGCTCGGCTTCTGGATAGGCCAGAGCCAGGCGAACTCCTTCCAGGGTGCGCGCCAGGGAGATGTTGTTTTGCCAGGCGCGCTCTGGGATGGCCGGATCGCTCACATGACCGTTGCCCAGCACGACGATGGCCTGGATGTCCGGATGCAGGCTCACCTCGAAGGGGGGATAGGTCTGCTCCAGGCTGCGGGCCAGCTCGTAGCTCACCGGCCGCGTCCCCATCAGGGCAATGATCACCAAGGAGAGGGTCGCCAGCAGCCTGCCGCTTTTTTGAAAGCGGGTGAACCAGAGCAGCACGAGCGCCAGCACCAACAAGGAGAGAGAGAAGGGGAGCGGCATCAGCAGATGACCCAGCCATTTCTTGATGACAAAGAAGTTGAGCTCGAACACGACAGACACGTCCTTGAGTTTTCAGCAAATTCGGGATGTGACAGAATACCCCTCTTTTTTCCTGTGGCCCAATCCTGTGTGGTTCCTCCTGCGGCCCTCATGGCGGGGCGGTCGAAGATGAGTGTGTCTTGAAGCAAGATCAGAGTTTTGACGGGCGCGCGGACAAGTTCGCTCGCAACATTTACGACTCCACCAAGGGGCGCATTCGCACCACCATTGTCTGGAGTGACATCGAAGCCTGCCTGGCGCGCCTGGGCAACCGGCCGCTGCGCATCCTGGATGCTGGCGGCGGCTTTGGCTACTTCGCCCAGAAACTGGCGGCCATGGGCCATCAGGTGGAGCTGTGCGATTTGTCGGCAGAAATGCTGGATCTGGCCCGGGAGCAGATCGCCCATAAGGGCTTGGAAGACAGAATTCGTCTCATCCATTGCCCCATTCAGGAGCTCAAGCAACACGTGACCGGCACCTTCGATCTGGTGCTCTGTCACGCGGTACTGGAGTGGCTCGCCGAGCCGCGCCAGACCTTGCTGGGTCTGTTCCCTTTCGTCAAGGCAGGGGGCATACTGTCGCTGCTTTTTTACAATCGTCACGGTCTCCTGTTCCAGAGCCTGGTGGTGGGCAATTTCGACTATGTGCGCCTGGGCCTTCGCAAGAAACGCCAGACAGCCCTGACTCCCACCAATCCCCAGTTGCCAGAGCAGGTCTATGACTGGATAGGCCGGGGGGGATTGCGGATCATCGGCAAGACCGGGGTACGCGTCATCCACGACTACATGCGCCACAAGCAGGATCAGGTCGAGAAGTTTGAGGACCTGCTGGCCATGGAGCAGCAATATTGCCGCCAGGAGCCCTTTGTTTCCCTGGGGCGCTACATCCATGTGATGGCCCAGAAACCGGCCGGTTGAGACACACCGGCGTGAATACGATGCGGGCTCCAGCCGCCGGGGCGCCACCGACCCCGGCCTATATCACCACGGCGGGCAAAGACCTGCCGACTATAACAACGAGATGATAACGTCATGATGAGTACATCCCGTACCCTGCCAGAGACGGTGGGATGGGTCAGACAGGAGGGGTTGGCGCTGAACCTCCCCACCGACAGGCTGGCCTTTCTGATAGCGATCAAGACGCTCTCCGAGGACGAGTCTGATCTCTCGGAGGCCGCGCTGCACGATGCCTTTGGCTATGTCAGCAGTGCCTTCGGCCAGATGGACGAGACCCTCACCGGTCGCGCCAACAACGCCATCAACGATCTCATTCGCCAGCAACTGCTGTCGCGTTTCACCACCGACATGGTGGCGGGGGAGAGCCTCTACCGCCTGTCGCGCCTTGGCATGAGCATCGTCGATTTCTTCATGGATCAGCGCCAGGTAGACTCCATCAAGCTCTCCATCCTGCTCGAGCACCTGGCGGCCGAGCTCGACACCGCCCGCAAGGCGGCGCTCGAGACCAACACCCGGGAGCAGTGGGACGCCGAGGTGCTGCCGCGCCTCTCCTTCTCCCTGGAAGAGACGCTCGGGCGCATCGATCTCACCCAGCGCGCCATGGACGAGCAGCAAAACCAGGTCAAGAGCGAGATCGCGGCCCTGCTGACCCAGAACTGGGTCGATGCCATCCACAGCTGCGAGAAGCTCCTGCACGAGACCGGCCAGACCCTGCGCGAGTTGCAGGACACCCTGGACGCCGCTGGCCACCGCCTGCAGGCGGGGCTGCTCAACATTCAGGAAGCGGCCCAGGGGCGTGATGATCTGTTCCACGTCGAGGAGCTGACCCACGCCCTGCAGGGGCGTCTGGACGTCATCACCGCCTGGGGCCAGCAGTGCATCGAGCTCTGGTCCCGTTATGACAGGCACGTCCACAAGTTCATCCGCAACGCCATCGACATGGACAAGAACCGCGCCTTCAGCCAGCGGCTGCGGGAATCCATCCGCAACTTCGAGCAGCACAGCTGGTTGTTGCGGGTGGCCGAAGAGCCCCGTTTGCTGGAGCTGCGGGATGAAACCATCGCCATCCACGACGAGGAGGTGACCGGCGAGGTGCCCCTCGAGATGGAGTACGTGGAGATGGTGGACATCAACCAGGAGCTGGCGGAGCGCATCGAGCGCTACCTGGCCCGCTACCCGGAGCAGGGAGATCGGCTGGATCTTGCCGACGTGCTGCGGGAATACCTGCTGGACTACCCGGCTCATGCCCACTTCGACGTGGCGCGCCTCCTGATCGATCAGGCCGTGCGTCTCGGCCATGCCAGCGGTGAGCGCGAACACCACCGCCAACCCGCATGGAAACCCATCAACCAAGCTGGATCCAAGGTTCAGGCCTATGTCATCGATCAATACTGAATTCCCCTTGCCCCTGCGCCTCGCAGAGGCCATCGCCAACCCCTTGTTTCCGCGCATCGACACCGCCCTGCGCTCCGGTCGCCACATCAGTGCCGACGAATTCGAGCAGCACTCGGCCCTGGTGGAGTACCACCAGGAGCTGGAGATCTTCTACGGTCGCTATCAGGTGGAACTCATCAAGGCGCCGGAAGGCTTCTTCTACCTGCGTCCGCGCCCGAGCGCCGACATCGGTACAACAGTGTTATCTGAGCTCGATATGCTGGTGGGCAAGGTGCTCTGCTACCTGTTCCTGAGCCCGGATCGCCTCGCCTCTGAAGGGGTGTTCGCCATGGGCGAGCTGCAAGAAGAGGTGCTGAATCTGGCGGACGAGAAGCAACTGCTGCGCATGGTCAACAGCCGCTCCGGCGGCACGGATCTGGACAAGAAGAAGCTGCTCGAGAAGATCCGCACCTCCATGCGTCGCCTCAAGCGCCTCGGGATGATCACCCCCCTTGGCAACAGCGACAAATTCCGGGTCAACGAGTCGGTGTTCCGCTTCGCCGCCGATGTGCGCTCCGACGAGGATCCCCGTGCGGTGCAACTGCGGATGATCCAGGAAGGGGAGGCCATTTTCCACGACGACGAGATGCCGAGCAGCGATTCCCTGTTCGAGGATATCGAAGAGGATCTGGACGAAGAGCAGCTGGAGCTGGAGGTGGAAGATGATCTGCAACGTTAATGTGCCGGCACTGATGGTGTCTGCCGGTTTGATGGAGAGTGTGGCGTGAGAGGCAAATTCAAATCCCTGACCATGGTCAACTGGAACGGCTTCTTCGCCCGCACCTTCGATCTCGACCAGCTGGTCACGACCCTGTCCGGCGGCAACGGCGCGGGCAAGTCCACCACCATGGCGGCCTTTATCGCGGCCCTCATTCCCGACCAGTCACTGCTTCACTTCCGTAATACCACGGAAGCGGGTTCCAGCAGTGCCTCCCGCGACAAGGGGCTCTACGGCAAGCTGCAGCGCGGCCACTGCTATTCGCTGCTGGAAGTGATGAACAGCCGCGAGCAGCGGATCTGGGTTGGCGTCCACCTCGAGCAAGTGGCCAACCGTGACAACAAGGTCAACATCACCCCGTTCGCCTTGGTGGATGTGCCTGAGCACCTGGCGCCCACGGATCTGCTGCTGGAGAAGCTCGACGACGGCAAGGGCCGGGTACGTGCCTTTGCCGATCTGAAGGGGGCGGCAGCGGAGCTTGGCGCCATCAAGGTCGCCAAGTTCAATACGGTGACCGATTATCACAACTTCATGTTCGAGTTCGGCATCACCCCGAAGAAGCTGCGGGATCAAAAGGATCGCGGCAAGTTCTACCGCCTGATCGAAGCCTCCCTCTACGGCGGTATTTCGTCTTCCATCAGCCGCTCCTTGCGTGAATACCTGCTGCCGGAGAACTCCGGGGTACGCAAGGCGTTCCAGGACATGGAGGCGGCCATCTACGAGAACCGCCGCACCCTGGAAGCCATCAAGGAGACCCAGGGTCAGCGGGATCTCTTCAAGAATCTCATCACCGAGACCACCCACTATGTGGCCGCGGAGTATGTGCGGGGCGCTGCCGAGAAGAGCCGCCTCTCCGAGCTGGCCCTCAAGGCCCGCCAGGAGCTGGCAGGCAAGCGTCGCCTGCTGGCCGAGGAGAAGCAGCGCGCCATCTATCTGGCCGACGAGGTGGAGCAGCTCACCAATCGCGAGAAGCTGCTGACCGACGAGCTGGAGTCTGCCGCCGAGCATCTGGCCAAGGTGATGGCGGCTGTCAGCTTGCAGAAGAAGATAGAGATGTATCGCGCCGATCTGGCGGATCTCTCTGACAAACTCGAACAGCAGCAGGCAGTAGTGGAGGAGATCCACGGCCAGCTGCTGGAAGTGGAAGAGCGCAAGGAGCTGGCTCAAGCAGAAGTAGATAGCCTCAAGACCCAGCTGGCCGACTATCAGCAGGCGCTCGATATCCAGCAGACCCGCGCCATCCAGTACCGTCAGGCGGTGCAGGCTCTCGATGCTGCCCGCGAGCAGTGCGAGCTGCCGGGGCTGACCGCCGAACAGGCGAGCGACACCCTGCACCAGTTCCGCGCAGCCGAGCAGAGCCTCACCAGCCGGGTGCTGGGGGCCGAGCAGCAGCTGGCGCTGGCCAAGGCGGCGGTGGCCGAGCACGAAGCGGCGCTGGCGCTGCTTTTGAGCATCGCCCCCGAGACAGTGCGCGAGGCCGCTTGGCCTACCGCCCAGTCGCTGCTCAAGCGTCACATCGAAGACAAGGCCCGCATTGCCCAGGGGCAGGGGCTGCGCGCCGCACTGGCTCGCCTCGAGAAAGAGAGCGAAAGCCAGAAAAATCTCTTCAAGCTGCGCGATGAGCTGCAGCAGACCTCTGGCCAGCTTATTGCCAGCAGCGATGAGCTGGAGATCTTCCTCGAAGCCCAACGTACCCGTCAGGAGGAGCTCTCCGAGCAGCAGGCAGAGGTGAACCAGCGCCGCGCCAGCCTCGAGCATCAGGGCACCCAGCTGGGTCGCGATATTGCGGAGCTCACCAAGCTGGCTCCGCGCTGGCTCAAATCCTTTGAAAAGCTCGAGCAGCTGCGCGAGCAGAGCGGCCTGCCGCTCGCCACCGCCGAAGAGCTTTCGGCCGGCATGCAGACCGTGCTCGACAAGGAGCGCGAGTTCGAGCAGGAGAGCAACCGCATCGCGGCGCAGAAACAGGCGCTGGAGCTGCAAATTCGCAACCTGCAGTTGGGTGCTGGCGAGGCGGATCCCCGCCTTGCCCGCATCGCCGAGCAAGTGGGGGGCGTGCTGCTCTCCGATGTCTACGACGACATCTCCATCGACGATGCCCCTTACTACTCCGCGCTCTATGGCCCGGCTCGCAGCGCTTTGGTGGTGCTCGACCTTGAGGGTGCCATCGAGCGGCTGAAAAAGCTGGAAGATTGCCCGGAAGATATCTACCTCATTCAGGGCAACCCCGACTCCTTTGACGAGGATCTGGTGGAAGCGGACGAGCTGGGAGACGCCGTGCTGGTGCGCACCAGCAAGCGTCAGGTGCGCTTCTCCCGCTACCCCGAGCTGCCGCTGTTTGGCCGCGCCGCTCGGGAAAAGCGGATCGAGCAGCTCGACCTTGAGCGCGAAGGGCTCATCGAGGGTTACGCCAAGGCCGCCTTCGAGCAGCAGAAGTACCACCGTCTCTACGGCCACTTCCGCGACTTTATCGGCCAGCATCTGGATATCGCCTTCCGCCCGGACCCCGAAGCCGAGGTGCAGGCCAAGCAGCACGAGCAGCGTAAGCTGCAAGAAACCATCGCCGAGTGCGACAAGCAGCTGAGTGATGCCAAAGCCGCCGCCGCCCAGCTGACCCGCCATATCCAGCTGGTGCAGGGGATGCTGCCCTTTGCCCACCTGTTTGCCGAGACAGAGCTGGCTGCCCGCCTTGAGGCGGCTCACGCCGACGTGGAGGCGCTTAAAACAGCCGAAGCCTTTATCGCCAAGCACGGCAAGTCGCTGGATAAGCTGGAAACCATGGTGCAGGTGCTGCGTCAGGATCCGCAAGATCTGGCCGCGCTGCAGGCTGCCTATGATGAGGTGAGCGACCTGCTGGCCGAGCAGAAGCGCCGTTGCTACGCCCTCGATCAGCTGGTGGCGCGTCTGCCGCACTTTGCCTATCAGGATGCGCAAGACCTGCTGGGCAAGGCCTCCGAGATGAGCGAGCGACTCAAAGAGAAGCTGAAAGCGGCCGAGCTTGCCGCCCGCACTGCCGGCGAGCAGCACAAGCAGATTGCCCAGCGCCACACCGAGGCGTTGCAACTGCGCACCGCGCTGAACTCCAGTGTCGAGGCCAAGTGCCAGACCCTGACCGAGTTCGAGCAGGAGCTGGCAGCCATGGGGCTGACCCTCTCTGACGACATGGAAGAGAAGGCGCGCGCCCACAAGAAAGAGATTGAAGAGCTGCTGATCCGTACCCGTTCCCGTCGCACCAGCGCCGAGGCCCAGCTGCAGGTCACCAAGCGCGAGATCGAATCCCTCGGTGGTCGTCTCAAGCTGGAAGGCAAGGATTACTACAGCGCCCGTAAATCTCTGGTGGGTCACAAGGCGAGCTGGTCGCGGGTGGTGCGTCTGGCGCGGGAGACCGACGTCGAGAAGCGTTTAAATAAGCGCGAGCTGGCGTACCTCGACAGCGACGAGCTGCGCTCCATGTCGGACAAGGCCCTCGGCGCCCTGCGGGTGGCGGTGGCCCACGATGAGGCCCTGCGCGATGCGCTGCGACTGTCGGAGGGCAACCGCAGTACCGAGCAGAAGGTGGCCTTCTACGTGCAGGTCTACCGTTACCTCAAGGATCGCATCCGCAACGACATCATCCGCTCCGATGATCCGGTGGAGGCGATCGAGGAGATGGAGATCGAGCTGGCGCGTCTCGCTGACGAGCTCAAGCAGCGGGAAACCCATCTGTCGCTCTCCTCCCACGAGGTGGCGGCCAAGATCACCAACATCATCCGCCGCGAGCAGAACCGCATCCGTGTGCTCAACCAGGGCCTGCAGAACATCGCCTTCGGTCTGGTGCGCGGGGTGCGCCTCAACGTCAATATCCGCGAGGCCCACACCCGTCTGCTGACGGCGCTGGCCGACCAAACCGCCATGCACAACGATCTGTTCGCCGACAAGGAGCTCAGCTTCTCCGAGGCGATGGCCAAGCTGTTCCAGCGCCTCAACCCGCAAGTGGAGCAGGGGGATCGCAGCTATCAGGTGATGGGCGACGTGCTGCTCGACTATCGCAACTACCTGGAGCTGGAGATCGAGGTGCAGCGCGGTGCCGATGGCTGGCTGCGGGCCGAGAGCGGCGCGCTCTCCACCGGCGAGGCGATCGGTACCGGTCAGGCCATCCTCTTGATGGTGCTGATCAGCTGGGAGGAGGAGTCCCGCCGTCTGCGCGGCAAGGATATCGCCCCCTGCCGCCTGTTGTTCCTCGACGAAGCGGCCCGTCTGGATGGCAAGTCCATCGCCACCCTGTTCGAGCTGTGCGAGCGGCAGGACATGCAGCTGCTTATCGCCGCGCCCGAGAACATCAGCCCCGAGAAGGGCACCACCTACAAGCTCATCCGCAAGGTGCAGGGCAAGCACGAGCATGTGCATGTAGTGGGCCTGCGCGGTTTTGGCTTCGCCGACGACAAGCTCATCGCCTGACAGAGGCTGACGGATAAGGTATGAAAACGGGAGGCTTGGCCTCCCGTTTTGTTTGGAAACTGTGGCAAAGTAGCGGCGCGGCCATGGCAGGCCGGCACCACGCCGGTTCGCTCACGCCTGCTACCGCTTCATTGGCATCGACAACCCCGCAGGGGAGCAAGGACAAGGCACATGGTTGAAAAGGGGCAATTTTTGCGAAAGGGGCTGCTGCTGTCGCTCACCGTGCTGCTGGCCGCCTGCAGCAGTCGCTATGACGAGAGCCATGGCGGCAGCTGGCGCGGCTATAGCGAGACGGGGCTCGCCTCCTACTACGCCGACCGCTACCACAACAAGCGCACCGCCAGCGGTGAGCCTTATCAGCGCCACGCCAACACCGCCGCTCACATGGAGTTGCCCTTCGGCGCCATGGTGCGGGTCACCAACCTCGCCAACGGCAAGAGCGTGGTGGTCAGTGTCAACGACAGGGGTAATTTCCCGCGCGGGCGCATCATCGACCTCTCCAAAGCGGCCTTCAGCGCCATCGGCAATCCTCGCGCCGGGCTTATCAAGGTCAGGGTCGAGGTAGTGAATTAGCCAGCGATCTGAAAAGGGGAGTGCCATAAATCCATATGGTACTGACTGTTCCATCAGGGACGGGTTTGATTAAGCCCGCCAGATGGCTGGCCTAATCTGCCCCCATCACTGTGACGGGAGGTTCTACAGCCCGCCAGCCCAGCTCACTCTCGTAATGCTTCAGCCATATCCCCTGTCCCTTTACATTCATTTCTCCTTATCTCAAGACTGTCTCACCCTAACCCTGCCTCGCATATTGTTCCAATAAACGATGAGTGCAATCTCAATAGATTGATATTTAATGTATTTTGTTGTTTTGTGTTGAATTTCCAAAAAAAGTTTAAAAAAGGGAGGCCTGATGCTATCTTAGGCGCAGTAACATTTATGAGGGAGTGCGAGCGTCATGACCATTGAACGATATGCCACCGACAAGCCTTTTCCCTTTGCCGATGCAGTGAAGGCGAACGGTTTTGTCTTCCTCTCTGGCCAGGTTTCGATGACTGCCAGTGGTGAGCCGCTGTATGGTTCGGTTGTGGAGCAAACCCGGCGGATTATGCAGTCGATAGACGGGACGCTGACACGGGCGGGCGTGAGCCTAGATCAGGTCGTCAGGGTGCAAGTGTGGCTGAGTGACATGAAACACTTTGCCGAATTCAACGCTGAGTATCGCACTTGGTTTTCAAATGGCTTCCCGGCTCGCTCGGTGACTAGCAGCGCGTTGGCATTTGGGCTGGATGTGGAAGTTGAAGTCCAGGCGACAGCTTCATAGAGAGAGAATTCACATGGACATGAAACATGGCAGTCTGATCACTGCCTTGACGGCATCCCTTGACACCCTTAGAACCACTATTCCCGCCAATACCGAAGCGGTATTACATGATCTGACCAGACCCGAGGCGTCCGTCATCGCCATCGTCAATGGGCATGTAAGTGGCCGCAAGAAAGGGGATGCGCTGTTATCCGGACCGGATGATGACATGGGCTTTTTGGGGCTGCTCGAGGCCTCATCCGATATTAGGCACCGCACATTCAGCGGTTATGTTTCCAAGACGGCTTCCGGGAAGCGCTTGAATAGCGCATCGACAATCTATTACGGCGAGGGTGGCACTCCATTGGTGGCATTTTGCATCAATGTCGATATGGAAACTGTCAATCAATTGAAGCGCGATCTGGATTATCTTTTCCTGCCAGCTGGCATGGAAGAAGGGCTGGATGGCAGGACGAGCAATATATCCATCCAGACGTTGGATGATGTGTTGCAGAGATATCGGCAGACAGGCTCAGAGAACAAGATTGACTTCAGAAGGCGCGTCGTATCAGACATTCATGGCATGGGGTTTTTCAAGATAAAAGGTAGTGTCAACCATGTCGCCAGAATGTTGGGGGTGACGCGATACACGATTTACAACTATCTGGAGAAATGCGATGAAGAGTAGTAGCTCGATAAAGATCCCCTTCTATCAAGTGGACGCGTTTACCTCTCAGCCTTTTGGCGGTAATCCGGCCGGGGTATGTCCTCTTGAGACGTGGCTGGATGATGAAGTGCTCCAGGCAATCGCCATTGAAAACAATTTGTCCGAGACGGCTTTCTTTATCCCGGCAGAGGATGGTTATCACTTGCGATGGTTTACACCGGGGGTCGAAGTCGATTTGTGTGGGCATGCGACTCTGGCCGCGGCCTGGGTGCTTTTTAACAAGCTGGACCATGCTGGTGAGCGCATTCATTTTCACACCCGCAGCGGACTTCTTACCGTGACCCGCTCAGGCCATGAATACTGCATGGACTTTCCTGCCAAGGCGGTGACTCAGATAACGCCTCCATCGGGATTGTTGGCTTCACTCGGTATAGAAGAAGGGATCGTTGGGGTATGGCAATCTGATGATCTGATCGTGCTGGTGGATGACAGGCAGATCATCGACAGACTGGCCCCGGATTTCAATACGCTGGTGCAGTTTGATACCCGTGGTGTCATTGTGACGGCGGCCGATGAACGCTTCGATTTTGTCTCTCGCTGGTTTGGCCCTCAGGTTGGCGTCAACGAAGATCCGGTGACCGGCTCTGCGCATACCTTCTTGGCGCCGTTCTGGGCAGCACGAACAGGAAAGAAAGAGCTAATTGCCCAGCAAGGGGGGGCGCGTAAGGGCACATTGCGTTGTCTGGTACGGGATGACGGTCGCGTGGAGTTGTATGGTGAGGCTCGCATGACGATCGAAGGCTTCTTCCTGCTGTAGTGGTTCCAAACGCCTTATTACCTTGCCCTATCGGAGGCGGATGCCGAGCGCTATCTGCTGGCGCGGTGCAAGAGGGAGTGGGTCGACGAGATAGGCCAGATGATAGAGGGGCATCACGCTCTGCGTTCCCGGCAAGATTCCCCCTTTGCCCTGGTGGAGCTCTTTCTCCGGGCCCCGACATCGCCGACTTCTCTCTTGGCATGGTGTGCGAGACACTCCTTCAACTCCCTGCTGATGTTTTGCCGCTAAGAAGCAGGCTATAAAGAGAGACGTCATTCACAGGGAGGATCAGAACATGACTGACAAGCGCGCCATTCAGGCAGCGGCCATCCCCGAGCACAAGGCAAAGTCCCTTTATCCGGAGCCCTTTGACTCCTTGGTCAAGCACCGCACCCGGCGCAGGCTGGGGGATCATTTCGGCCTCACCAATTTCGGGGTCAATTTGACGACCCTGGCACCGGGGGCCATCTCGGCGCTCAAACACCATCACGGCCTGCAGGACGAGTTCGTCTATGTGCTCTCGGGCAATCCCACCCTGCGCCACGGGGAGGAGGAGTACCGGATGTCGCCAGGGGAGTGCATCGGCTTCAAGGGTGGCAGCGGCCTGGCCCACCAGTTGCTCAACCACGGTGAAGTGGACGCCGTCTATCTCGAGGTGGGGGACAGGCTGCCAGGGGACACCGTCGACTATCCCGATGACGATCTGGCCCTGGTACAGGGTGCCGATGGCGCCTGGTCAGCCAGACACAAGGATGGCAGCCCCTACTAGGGGCGCCTCTTCGCGCAATGAGAGAGACCTCCATGGTGTTCAGCCCCTTTTCTGCTGTCAGGGCAGAGGATTTTCTGCCGCTGCTCAACGATGAGACGCTGCGAAAGCACCTGATCCCTCACCCGCTTTTCGATGTGGCCGGGGTGCGCGACTGGATGGCGTACAAGCTGGGAGTCGACGCCCGGCCAGGTTGCCGCGTGCGCGCCATCTTTCTCGACGGCACCCTGGTGGGGTGGTGCGGTATCCAGCCCGATGACGAGGGGGTGGAGCTTGCCATCGTGCTCACCAGGGTTGGCTGGGGAAGCGGCGTGGCAATTTTCAACGAGATGATGGGGTGGGCGAGGGCGCTTGGCCATCGGACGATCCTCTTTCACCTGCTGGATACCCGCCCACCTTACCGCTCCCTCGCCAGACGGGCCATCTGGGTGAGGAAAACACGCCTGGGCGAACACCCTTTCACCACCTATTGCCTTGATGTTGAATCCTGGTCTGCAGACCCTTAGCCCTTAGCAAGGGGGTAGCAAGCCGTGCCGCCTCCTGGCGGGTCACGTTGCCACCCTTTGCGTAATGACCCCTCCCGCTCGTTTGTTCCTCTGTGCACGGCGTGGTGAACACTGTGTTCATTCTGCCCCCCTATATGCCCCCCACCGTCCTGCCTACACTGGGCAACGTCTGATGGGGGCGCATCCGGCAGTATAAATCGCTGTCCAGGTTGCACTCTCTGGCGTGTTGACGATGTACAACGGAGAAAACTGGATGAAAAAAGAGACAGACAAACTGGTATCGATCGCGGTGCTCAAGGCCCGTGACGGCATGGGAGAGCGCCTTCGCGATGCCCTGCTTACCTTGATTGGCCCCACTCGCCAAGAGCCAGGCAACCTCGATTACGTGCTGTTCGAGTTGAAGGATGAACCCGGTACCTTCTACATGCGGGAAGCCTTCGTGAGTCAGGCCGCCCTGGATGCCCACTGTGAGACCGCGTATTTCCAGGCTTTCGCTCGCCAGGCGGACGAACTGCTGGCCGAACCCCTTCGGCTTGTCTTCATGGAAGAAGTGAGCCCCTGATCCTTGCCGCAGAGCCCGATGCTCCCCTCATCGGGCTTTTTTCCTTCAGCCTCGCTCCCGGCAATCGCATCTACCTGCTCGGCTGCGTGGCCATGGCCCTCAACCCCATCCTGATCAAGCGCTGCTACCGGGGGGAGTCCTTCCTCCACCTGACCGGCTGGACCCTCATCTGCGCCACTGTGCTGCTCACCGGCATGCTGACCGGGGAGACAGTACACTGGGAGCAGGTAGGCTGGGGAGGAGGGGGTGTGCTGCTGACCATGGTGCTTCTGCCCCTTCATGCTGGCAAACGTGGGGCGGTCTGAGGGGCTGCCTGTGGCCCTGATCAACCAGGGAGTGCGTCATGAGAAGAACCCTGATCCTGGTACGCCATGGCAAGTCGAGCTGGGAGGACGCGTCTTTGTCTGACCGCGCTCGTCCGCTGGCGGCGCGATGCGCCCCTGATGGGGGCTCGTCTGGCGCGCCTGGGGGTGAAGCCCGATCTCATCCTCTCGAGCCCCGCCTGCCGGGCTATGACAACCGCCCGGCTGCTTGCCGCAGAGTTGGGTTATTCCCCGAACCGCATCGCCATCGACGAGGGCCTCTACGAGAGCGATGCCGGGACCCTTCTCGGGGTGGTGGGGGCGCTTTCAGATGCTCTCGCCTGCGTGCTGCTGGTGGGCCATGACCCTGCCTTCACCGACCTGGCTCATGGCTTTTCCTCCGGTATCACTCGCATGCCGACCTGCGCCGTCGCCCGCTTCATCTTCGACGCCCCCTCCTGGTCGGCGCTCCCGTCCTGCTCGCCGGTGGTGGCCGTGCTGGACTTTCCGAAGAAAGGGTAGAGGGGGGGCAAGCAGGCAGAAATGACAAGGGGAGCCGCGGCTCCCCTTGTCGGGATGGTGACGGGGTCATTTGGCCGCGATGGGCCCCTTGGTGCCCGCGTCGTTGTCGACCCAGCCATCTTCTCCCTTGAGGCGGCGATCCCCCTGGATGGTGTAGATGACCATCCCCTCCTTGAACACCAGGGCGCCGTCGGATTTCCTGGCACTGACCTGCTTGTCGTTGACCCACACCTGATCCTTGTCATCGATGCGGATGTTCGCGACAGTGGCGCCCGTCTCGGGGAAGGTGGCGACCCAGTTGCCGGTGTAGGGGCTGGCGCTGGCCGCTGCGGGGGCGGCGCCAAATCCGGCGGCGGCGTTCTCGGCCTTGCTCTTGTTGATGTCACAGCCGCTAAGCTCGCTCACCTGGGTACAGCCTGAGCGCTCCAGCTTCTGCTCATAGCTCATGTTCAATCCGCCTTCGTCGGCCGGGGCGGCGGTGCCAAATCCTGCCTTGGCGTTTTCCGCCTTGCTCTTGTGAATATCGCAGCCCTGGGCTTCGGTCACCTGGGTGCAGCCGGAGCGTTCCAGCTGCTCGGCGTATTTGTGGTTGATGGCGTGAACCTGGGCGCTGCCCAACAGGGTGAGGGTCAGGATGAGCGCGGTCTGTCTGAACATGATCAATACCTCTGGCAATGGGTCATTCGGGCTTGCTGCTCCCTGGGCGGCAAGGGGTTTGCGTTGGCGAGCTGCAGCCCTCTCTCACCATAGCAGGAGGGAGCGAAAGACGATGTCTGCGTCAGCTCTGGGGGATGCGGACCCCCTTGTCGAGGTAGAGGCTGCTGTAGTGGGCGCGGTGGGTGACGAACATCACCTGATGGCGACTGCCATCGGAGAGAATGATGAAATCACCGGCCTGTGCCGGGCTTTGCAAGCGGATCTCGTGTTCGGGGGCCGTCAGCTTGTCGGCCTCCTCCCGGAAGGTGAGGGTGTAGGAATACATATGGCGCTCCACCGCAGGCTCATATACAGACACGCCTACAACTCTAGCCCCGGTAGCCGGGATCCGCGGCGCCCAAGCGGCGCCCAAGCGGCGCCGATGGTGCAGATAATGTCAGCCGCGGTGAGGCACAGGGATCAGGGACGACCACTGAGCAGGATGGCGCCGCCCAGGGTGATGAAGAGCCCGCCGGTGATGCGGCCAACGAGGCGCTCGCCGCGACCTGGCTTGAAGTAGCGACCGGCGCGCCTGGCCAGGGCGACATAGCACAGATGCACCAGGCTGACGATGGCGCAGATGGTCAGGTACATGGTGATGAACTGCAGCGTCAGCGGACTCTGGTGATCGAGGAACTGGGGCAGCAGGGCGCAGAGGAAGACGATGGTCTTGGGGTTGCTGGCGGAGACCAGAAAGGCTTCTCGCAACAAGGAGAGGGTGGTTCTGGTGCGTCCCCGCGCGGTGGAGGGAGAGAGCCTTTGGCCACCGGTATTGGCCGCGCGCAGCGCCTTGTAGCCCAGATACACCAGGTAGCCACCCCCCGCCAGCTTGAGTGCGACAAAGAGAGGAGGCAGGGTTTGCAGCAGGGCCCCCACCCCCATGGCGACCAGACCGATGAGGATGGCCTGGCACCCCAGGTTGCCGAGGATACTGACAAGGGCGGCGCGCCAGCCGTGTTGCAGACCGTTCTTGACCACCAGCAGCACATTGGGGCCAGGAGTCAGGGTCGCCAGCAGATAGGCCAGCGCAAACAGCATCCAGGTATTCGGGTTCATGAGCACGTCCTTGGCGTCAAAGCTGGCATGATGCCAGCCTCTTTGACGAGCCGTCCAGCGGCGTCTCTCCCGACCCCGAAGAGGATCCAGGCGAGAGCAATCAGGTGCAGCATGGTCTGCGGCTGGAAATGCAATAGGCAAGGATATGTATAAAAAAAACCGCCATCAGGCGGTTTTAATGGTTGTCAGCCCCTATTTCAGGGCTTTTTTCAGTTTTTTGATCTTGCCTTCGTGCTTGGCGATTTTCGCCTGGCGGGCGGCGATCTTCTTCTTGATCTCTTTCTTGCTGGCCATGGGGCGGCTCCTTGGTCTCGTGGGCGCCATGGGGATCAGGGTGCCCGGGGTCTTTCCATCCGTGCCGGGAAGGCCCTCTCCATTGGCGCACTGACAGTCAGGGGAGGGGCATACCGCGGAACTGGTTTGCAGGATAGTCCAGTTTCCCGCGGGTGCCACCCGAACGGTGGGAAACAGAGGCAACAAAAAAGCGCCCCTGGGGGCGCTTCTGGCTTGAAGGGGTCGGTATCAGGCCTTCTTCAGGTAGGCGGCCACCAGCACGATCTGCATGCCGTTGACCTTGCCCTCGATGTGCAGCGGGTTGTTGGTCAGGCGAATGCCCTTGACCAGGGTGCCGCGCTTGGCGGTGAAGCCGGCGCCCTTGACGTCCAGATCCTTGATCAGGGTGACGGAGTCCCCTTCCACCAGCACGGCGCCATTGGAGTCGACGGTCGGCACGCTGTCGTCATCGTCGCTGGTCACGCCGGCGTCTGCCCAGGCCTTGACCTCGTCTTCCATGTACATCATGTCCAGCATGTCCTGGGCCCAGAGCTCGCCCCGGGCGACGAGGGCCTTCAACTGGCGCCAGGCCATCACCTGCACCGCCGGCACCTGGCTCCACATGCTGTCACCCAGGCAGCGCCAGTGGTTCACCTCCGTGGTGTCCGGCTGCTCCAGCTGGCCGCGGCAGGTGGCGCAGAGGGCCACGCTGTGGTCGTCGTCGCTGGCGGGGGAGTGCGGCACCGGGAAGGCAGTCAGCGCATGTTCTGCGCCACACAGCTCGCATTTGGCATTTGCACGGGCTTGCAGGATGGCATTGATGGTCATGATTGGGTTCCGTTTATAGGGGTAAAGCGGCTCGCCGTGGCGGGCTGCGCGAATGAGGGGGCGGAATATAGCACAAATCCCTGCTTTTTGTCAGGCTACCAGCGGCGCACAGGCGAGTGCTTTTTGACGGCAGATCGCTAGAATGAGCCTCCCTTTTTGCGCCAAAGGACAGGTTCACCGTGCTGGCCCACCGTTTTCGACAACTGGACTGCTTGCTCACCGCCGAGCGACGCTGGTGGCAATACCAGCCCTATCACCATTTGGGGATCGCCTTTGCCCGCGAGGCGCCAGCCCTTGCGAAGTGCCTGGCAGCCCTGACCCTTGACGAGATAGCGCACCTCGACGGGGACATGGATGCGCTCTGCACCCTGCTCGCCCCCTGGATCCCGGCGGGGGCCGAGTTGCAGGCTCTCGGCGAGCTTGCCCCTTTCGCCCCAGAGCCCGTCCAGTGCGCCAGGGCCATGGCGATGTACATGCCGGGACGCAAGCAGGGGCAGATAGAGGCCTTCACCGGCTGTCTGCCCCCCCACCAAGGTCCCTATCTGGAGTGGTGCGCCGGCAAGGGGCATCTGGGGCGCCTGGTGTCGCTGCACCGTGGCGCCGAGATCCTGAGCCTGGAGTGGCAGGGGGCGCTCTGCGAAGAGGGGCGGCGGCTCGCCGCGCGCGACGGCGCCAACATGCGGTTCGTGGAGGCGGATGCCTTTGCCGCCGAGTCCGGGGCCCTCATCGCCCCGCACCATCACGCCATGGCGCTCCATGCCTGCGGCGATCTGCACACCCATCTGCTGACGCGGGTGGCCGAGGGGGGCGCCCAGGGGGTGACCCTCTCCCCGTGTTGCTACCACCTCATCAGGGGAGAGCGCTATGCGCCCCTCTCCCGGGCCGCCAGGGCCAGTGCCCTGCGCCTTGGCAAGAGCGACCTGAAGCTGCCGCTGCAGGAGACGGTGACCGGCGGCGCCCGCATCGCCCGGTTGCGGGAGCGGGAGGTGGTGTGGCGCCTCGCCTTTGACTGCCTGCAGCGCCAGGTGCGCGGGGTGGATGAGTACCTGCCGGTGCCCAACCTGCAAAAGAGCCTGCTGACCGGGGGCTTCGAGGATTTCTGCCACTGGGCCGCCGAGCGCAAGGGGATGAGCTTGCCCGCGGGGCTCGACTACGCCGCCTTGCTGGCACAGGGGGAGCGCCGTTTTGGCGATGTCGCCCGCATGGAGCTGGTGCGCCACCTGTTTCGCCGCCCCCTGGAAATCTGGCTGCTGCTCGATCGCGCCCTCTTTCTCGAGGAGCAGGGCTACCGGGTCGAGGTGGGCACCTTCTGTCCCAAACCCATGACCCCGCGCAATCTGCTGATCCGGGCGGTGCGCGCAGGGGGGAGCTGAGCAAGCGTCCGCACAGGTCGGATGGCTGCGCCAACAAGACCTGGGGCTGGATCCCCCTGCAAACGAGCGCCATCTGAGTGCAGGGAGGCATGGCTCACAATTTCGCCAAATTCTTAATTCTTGTCGTGAATTTAGTTGCCAGGATGCCTATGCTCGCCCTGACATTTTCAAGACAAGGATGGTTACCCATGTTCATGCTCACGCGCACCGCCTGCCTGGTTGCCCTCGTCTGGGCGCTGCCCGGCCAGAGCGCCATGACAATCCAGCCCGATCCCCAGAACAGCGGCGGCTATGTGATGGCGGCGGCGGATCTCGCCAGTGCGGCCCAGGCCAAGACCGCCAACCCCATGTACGGGATCTGGTCCCACGCCCTGGCCACCCGGCCCAACACTGTGGTGGAGGCCATCGTAGCCCGCGCCCCCGGCAACCCGGACAACGTCAAGCGGGTCGAGCGGGTCTTCACCGAATCGGACTGGGAGTTCCTGACCCAGATGGCCGCCCCGGAGTACACCTACGAGCGCTTCCTGCGGGCCGTGGGCAAGTTCCCCGCCTTCTGCGGCGACTACACGGACGGGCGCAATGCGGACGCCATCTGCAAGAAGTCCATCATCACCGCCTTCGCCCACTTTGCCCAGGAGACCGGCGGCCACATCGCCAAGGAGAATGTCTCCGACAACCCCCTGGGGCTGGAGGAGTGGCAACAGGCCCTGGTGCACGTGCGGGAGATGGGCTGGTCTGAAGGGCAGACCGGCTACACCACGGGGTGTGGCCAGAGTGACTGGCAGAACCGGCGCTGGCCCTGCAGCACCGGTCAGGGCTATTTCGGTCGCGGCGCCAAGCAGCTCTCCTATCACTTCAATTACGGCGCCTTCTCCGAGGCCATGTTCGACGGCGACGCCACCGTGCTCCTCAACAACCCCGGACTGGTGGCGGACTCTTGGCTCAACCTCGCCTCCGCCATCTGGTTCTTCCTGACGCCCCAGGCTCCCAAACCCGCCATGCTGCACGTCATCGACCGGACCTGGGTGCCCTCCCAGCGTGAGCTGGCGGCGGGCATCGGCTACGGCTTTGGCACCACCATCAACATCATCAACGGTGGCATCGAGTGCGGCGAGCAGAACAAGAACAAGGGCCAGCCGGTCAACCGTATCCGCTACTGGGAGGGGCTTGCGGCCCACTACGGGATCCCGCTGCTGGCGGACGAGAAGAACACCTGCTGGCAGCAGACCCCCTATGGCAGCCTCAACCTCAACGGCGCCACTGACGTGCTCTACACCAACTGGGACGGCAACTGGAAATACTACCCGGACAGACCCGGCGGCTACTCCTTCGAGTGTGATCTGGTGGGGTACCAGACCGCCTATTCGGCCCTGGTGCCGGGGGATTACGAGAAGTGCGTGACCAACTTCTACGGCTCCCACGCCAGCTGGCCCAAGGTTCGGGTGGTGGCCACGCTGGATCCGGCCCCGGTCGACCCCGGCACGCCGCCGGTGGACGGGGTACCGGCCTGGGAGGCAGGCAAGGTCTACACCGCGGGCAACAAGGTGAGCCACAAGGGGATCATCTATCAGGCCAAGTGGTGGACCCAGGGCAACGAGCCGGGCAAGGGCGACCCCTGGGCACCGGTGACCTGAGAGTCAGTACAAGCGCAAGCACCCCGGGGAGGCCGCGCGCCTCCCTTGTTGATCGCCGCGCTGGCTTGTTGCGCCTCTTTTGGCACTGATAGCCTGCGGGTTCACACCGAGGGAGGATGACCATGAACATCGCCATTCATTTTGAAATTCCGGTACAGGATTTGGAGAGAGCCATTCGCTTCTATGAGGGGGTCTTCGAGACGGTGCTGGAGCGGGTGCAGATCGATGGCAACGAGATGGCGCTCTTTCCCCTGGAAAGTGGCACGGCGGGCTGCTCCGGCGCCCTGGCGAAGGGGGAGAGCTATGTGCCGAGCCTGGATGGCACCCGGATCTATCTGCGGGTGCCTGACATCGAGGGGGCCATGGCCCGGGCGCTGGCATCGGGCGGGGCCTGTCTCTATCCCGTCACCCGGGTCGGGGAGAGCCTCCGGGTGGCGGAGTGTCGGGATTGCGAGGGGAATCGCATCGCCTTGCAGGAGGGAACCTGACCATTATTTATCCGGTGCATGGGGTGTGTTAAGTCATTCACGCGATGAATAAAGAGGGGGATTTTCCCGCTCCGGAAGCCTCAGACCCGCGGTGAGGCCCCGGTATGGTCAGTTGCCGCCCCCCGGATCCCGTGCTACTTCATCTGGTGCGGCAAGAAGGCGAGCACCCGTTCGCCCGGTCTGTCGCCCCAACTCTCAGGAGGCATCATGGAAGGACATTGTCTGTGTGGCGGGATCACCGTGTCGAGCGGCGATCACAAGGAGGTCAACCTGTGTCACTGCGCCATGTGCCGGCGCTGGTCAGGGGGACCCATGTTCGCGGTGCACGGGGGCAAGGGCGTACGGTTCACCGGGATGGCCCCGGTGGCCTACCGCTCGTCGGAGTGGGCGGAGCGCGGATTCTGCCCCACCTGCGGCACCCATCTTTTCTACCATCTGTTGCCGACGGACGAGTACATCCTCTCCGCCGGCCTGTTTCAGGATCAGGGGTTCGAGCTCACCGGGCAGATCTTCATCGACGAGAAGCCCGACTTCTATGCCCTCAAGAACGACACCCCGACCCTGACCGGACAGCAGGTGTTCGAGCAGTTCGCCCCCAAACCCTGAGCCTGTGGCCACCTTGAGGAGAAGCCATCATGGATGAACAACCGAAGGTGAAGGGGCCTGCCTCCTATTTTCCCGCCATCGAGCAGAAATACGGCCAGCCCATCGTCCACTGGCTGACCCTGCTGGCAGGGCGGGAGGAGCGCAAACACATGGCGCTGGTGGCCTGGCTCAAGGACGAACACGCCATGGGTCACGGCCATGCCAATGCCCTGGTGGCCCACTTTTTGGCGCAGCCCGATGCGTCCGGCGTGGCATGACAGTGCCACAGTGCAAAACGTGCAGGAAAGCCAGAGGAGCAGAGAGATGAAGATAAGCGTCAGCGTCTGGGTTGCCAGGCCGATTGCCGATGTGTGGCAGGGCTGGAACACCCCCGCCAGCATCATGGCGTGGAACGCCGCCTCCCCGCAGTGGCACTGCCCCCAAAGCCGGGTGGATCTGCGGGTGGGTGGGCGTTTTTGCCACCACATGGCGGCGCGGGATGGCAGCACGGGGTTTGATTTCGAGGGGACCTTCACCGAGGTCACGGCGCCGACGGGGCTCGGCTACGTCATGGACGATGGCCGCGAGGTGAGCGTGCGGTTCGTGGCAGAGCAGGGGGGCACCCGGGTGGAGGAGCGGTTCGATGCCGAGTCCCTGCACAGCGGCGAACAGCAGCGGGCGGGGTGGCAGAGCATCCTGGATAACTTCAAGCGCCATATGGAAGTCGTCGGCTGACCCCTGTGGGGCGCCAAGAAAAAACCACCGCAAGCTGGCGGTGGTTTTTTTATGGCGTTCGCCCGGGGCAAGGCGGGGCGGGGAAGGGGATCACTCCTCGATGTCCAGCAGCACCAGGATGGCGCTCTCGCCCCCCCACTCCCGCGGCGCCTGGTGAAAGGCGCGCACAGCGGGGTGCTGGGCCAGCCAGCTCGGGATGCGCTGCTTGAGGATGTGCTTGCCGATGCCGTGCATCACCGAGGCGACGTGGATGTTCTCTTTTCGGCACAGGGTGAGCAGGGCCGCCAGCTCCTGCTTGGCCTGGTGCTGGTTCATGCCATGCAGATCCAGATAAATCTCCGGCGGGTAGCTGCCGCGCTTGAGCTTTTTCAGCTCGAATTTTGACACGTCGTCGCGCACGTAACGGGTCGGCCCGTCCGCCTCGAGATGGGGCTGGTACTCGTCGCTGAAAAAGTGGTCAACCCCAAGCTTTTCGCGGCTCTCGCGCACTTCGCGTTTCTGCTTGACCGGGCTTGAGGAGGCCCTTATGGTATCTTGCTTAATTTTCCGGGTACCTTTGACAGCATCACGAAACAGCAGGCTTTCCTCGTCTGTGAGTGAGGGCGTTTTTTTCATCAGGTACTCGTCTTGCTCGCTGTATAAAATTCTCGGGCCGGATATTACTCGACTTGGAGGTGGATTTGGACAAGATATTTATCGATGAGGTGGTTGCCGAAATGCACACCATCCAGGACATGTTGCGCTGGGCCATGAGTCGTTTCAACGACGCCGGGATCTTCTACGGACATGGTACCGACAACGCCTGGGATGAGGCCGTGCAACTGGTGCTGCCCGCGTTACATCTGCCGCCGGACGTGGATCCGGGCATGCGCCACTCCCGCCTGACCACCAGCGAGCGCCACCGCATCGCCGAGCTCATCATCCGCCGCGTGCAGGAGCGCATTCCGGCGCCCTACCTGACCAACAAGGCCTGGTATGCGGGCTGGGAGTTCTATGTGGACGAGCGGGTGCTCATTCCGCGCTCCCCCATCGCCGAGATGGTGGCCAACCGCTTCGCCCCCTTCCTGAAAGACGAACCGACCCGGATCATGGACTTGTGCACCGGCTCCGGCTGCATCGCCATCATCATGGCCCACGAGTTCCCCCATGCGGAAGTGGATGCCATCGACATCAGCGTCGATGCCCTCAACGTGGCGGAGCGCAACATCAACGATCACGGGCTGGAGCAGCAGGTCATCCCCATTCGCTCCGATCTGTTCCGGGATCTGCCGGCCGGTGACAAGTACGATCTCATCGTCTCCAACCCGCCCTACGTGGACTCCGAAGACATGTCGGATCTGCCGGAGGAGTTTCGCCACGAGCCGGAGCTGGCGCTGGCGTCGGGCTCCGACGGCCTCAAGCTCACCAAGCGCCTGCTAGCCAATGCCGCCGACTTCCTGAAAGAGGATGGGGTGCTGGTGGTCGAGGTGGGCAACAGCATGATCCATCTGGAAGCCCAGTTCCCCGAGGTGCCCTTCACCTGGGTCGAGTTCGAGAACGGCGGTCACGGCGTCTTTGTGATGACCCGCGCAGAGCTCGAGCAGTACCAGGCCCATTTCGCCATTTACAAGAACTAAGCAGCAAGGAGCATCCATGGCAGGGAACAGTTTCGGCCAACTCTTTCGGGTCACCACCTTCGGCGAGAGCCACGGTCTGGCGCTGGGCGCCGTGGTCGACGGCTGCCCGCCGGGGCTGGAGATAAGCGAAGACGATTTGCAGGGGGATCTGGACAGGCGCAAGCCCGGCACGTCCCGCTACACCACCCAGCGCCGCGAGGCGGACGAGGTGAAGATCCTCTCCGGGGTGTTCGAGGGCAAGACCACGGGCACCTCCATCGGGCTGCTCATCGAGAACACCGATCAGCGCTCCAAGGACTACTCCGAGATCAAGGATCTGTTCCGACCCGGCCACGCCGACTACACCTATCACCAGAAGTACGGCCAGCGTGACTACCGTGGCGGCGGCCGCTCCTCGGCCCGCGAGACCGCCATGCGGGTCGCGGCGGGGGCCATCGCCAAGAAGTACCTGAAACAGGTGCACGGCATCGAGATCGTGGGTTTTCTCTCCCAGCTCGGCCCCATCAAGGCGGAAGGGTTCGACGAGAGCCAGATCGAGCAGAACCCCTTCTTCTTCCCCGATGCGGGCAAGCTGGAGGCGCTGGATGAATACATGCGTGCCCTCAAGAAAGAGGGCAACAGCGTGGGCGCCAAGGTGTGTGTCGTGGCGCGCAACGTGCCGGTGGGCCTGGGGGAGCCGGTGTTCGACCGCCTCGACGCCGACATCGCCCACGCCATGATGGGCATCAACGCGGTGAAAGGGGTGGAGATCGGTGACGGCTTCGCGGTGGTGGAGCAAAAAGGCTCCGAGCATCGGGACGAGATGACTCCGGCCGGCTTTGCCAGCAATCATGCGGGGGGCATCCTGGGGGGCATTTCGTCGGGTCAGGAGATCGTGGTGAGCATGGCCCTCAAGCCTACCTCCAGCATCACGGTGCCGGGCAAGACCATCACCACCAGCGGTGAGGCCACCGAGATGATCACCAAGGGTCGTCACGACCCCTGCGTCGGCATCCGTGCCGTGCCCATCGCCGAGGCCATGCTGGCCCTGGTGCTGATGGATCACCTGCTGCGCCACCGCGCCCAGAACCAGGGCGTGCACACCCAGACCCCGCAGCTGCGCTGATCACGCGGCGGGCCAGGTGAGTGATCACCAGACACCATAAGGCGACCCCAGGGTCGCCTTTTTCATGGATTTTTTCCGGTGTAGGCGCCTGCCTCAGGGGGCCGATGGCGTCGAGAGCGATGGGGTCCGGGTTGCATCCAGGCGGCAGCGGGGCGGCGCAAAGGCGGGATCCGGTGAGGGCAGGGCGGCGATGGCGGCATCGATGCGGGCGAGCGCCTCATCGTTCACGGCCTCTTTGGCAAACATCAGGCGCACTGGCTGCTGGTGCAAGAGCACCTGGCACTGGATGGCATCGCTCGCCCCGAGCTGGCCGAGCCGGTAGCGGGCGTACTGCCACTCCATGATGACCCCGTCGAGGCGGCGCGCCAGCAAGAGGGTGAGCAGCCTGTCATCGCTGTTGTATTCACTCGCCTGCCCGAGGGCAGGGCACTCCTCGTTCATCGGCAGGGGGCGGGTACCCCGCAGCTTGCCAAGTCGCAGCCCCTTGGCCTGGCACAGGGTTGCCAGCTCGGTGAACCCTTGCCAGCTGTCGGGCTCCCCGGCCTGCGGGCGCTGGCTCAGCAGCACGAAGCTGGCGCGCCGATAGGGGGAGGAGAAGCGGGCGAACCGCTCCCGCTCGGGGGTTTTCAGGGCGCCCATGGCCACGTCCAACTGCTGGCGCTCCATGAGGTAGAGGGCCCGGGCCCAGGGGAGGTTGCGAAAGGCGGGCTCCACGCCTGCCTTGCCCAGGATCTGGCGGGTCAGGGTCACGTCCAGTCCGCCGAGGGTGCCGTCGGCAGCGATTTGACTGAAAGGGGGCCAGTGGCTCCAGGCCACCGACAGGGTCTCCCTGGCGGCGAGGGGCTGGGCGAAGAGCAGGGGCAAGACGAGGCCCAGCATGCGCCGGGCGGTGGGGGTGAACTTCCGTTTCAATCAAAACCTCCTGTTCCGTGTATCGCGCCGTCCCCGGCAGGCTGTGCAGGGGCTTTGATACATACGGCGATTCGGGCCATTTTGTCCTGCCTTTGTCGCTATTTCCAGCCGCGCTGGGAGGTGCATCACATTTTCCTCGTCTAAGTGCGCCAACTCCGTTAGACTGCGCCTCTATTCTTTCCCCTTTGCTCTGCTCCCCGGGGAAATCGTTGTTTTCTCTATAGGCCCGGATCCTGTGAGATGGCATCGGCTCAGCAGAGGAGCCCCACCACGATCTTTGGCGCCCCTATCCCTAGCAGGTAACTATGAGTTTTACTTCCCTCGGTCTGGCCGAACCCTTGTTGCGTGCCGTTGCCGAGCAAGGCTACGACACCCCGTCTCCCATTCAGCAACAAGCGATCCCGGCGGTACTGGCTGGCCGTGATCTGATGGCCGCCGCCCAGACCGGGACCGGCAAGACCGCAGGTTTTACCCTGCCGATGCTGCAGCGTCTGACCGAAAGCAAGCGCAAGGTCTCCCCGAATCGCATCCGTGCCCTGGTGCTGACCCCGACCCGCGAGCTGGCCGCCCAGGTGGGCGAGAGCGTGCGCAACTACGGCAAACACCTGCCGATCCGCAGCCACGTGGTATTTGGCGGCGTGAGCATCAACCCGCAGATGATGGCGACCCGCCGTGGTCTGGACGTGCTGGTGGCCTGCCCGGGCCGCCTGATGGATCTCTACAACCAGAACGCCGTCAAGTTTGATGAAGTGGAGATCCTGGTACTGGACGAAGCGGATCGCATGCTCGACATGGGCTTTATCCGCGACATCCGCCGTATTCTGGCCCTGCTGCCGAAGAAGCGCCAGAACCTGCTGTTCTCCGCCACCTTCGCCGACGAAATTCGCGAGCTGGCCACCGGTCTGCTGGACAACCCGGCGGTGATCGAAGTGACCCCGCGCAACAGCACCGCCGAGCGCATCGAGCAGCTGGTGCACCCCTGCGACAAGGCCAACAAGATTGCCCTGCTGAGCCATCTGGTCACCAGCAACGACTGGCAGCAGGTGCTGGTGTTCACCCGTACCAAGCACATGGCCAACCGCGTTGCCGAGACCCTCGACAAGAACGGCGTCAGCGCCGCCGCCATCCACGGCAACAAGAGCCAGGGTGCCCGTACTCGCGCGCTGGCCGGTTTCAAGGATGGCAGCGTCAAGGTGCTGGTGGCGACCGACATCGCCGCCCGTGGCCTGGACATCGACAAACTGCCGCAGGTGGTCAACTTCGAGCTGCCGAACGTGGCGGAAGATTACGTGCACCGTATCGGCCGTACCGGTCGTGCTGGCGCCGCCGGTCACGCCATCTCCCTGGTTGCGGCCGATGAAGGCAAGCTCATCAAGGCCATCGAGCGTCTGACCAAGCAGAACATTCCGTGCGAGCAGGTGGCCGGTTTTGAAGCCTCCCGCGAGACCCTCGACAACATCGCCCGTGGCATCGGCGCGCCGCTTCGCAAAGAGCCGCGGGATCCGAGCGAGCAGCGCCGTGCGCCGCGTCCGCAAGGTCAAGGCCAGCGTCAGGGGGCCGGTCGCTCCGGCAATAGCGCCGGTGGTAACGGCGGTGGCAATCGCTCCGGCAACGGTGGCAAGCCCAAGTCCCAGGGCGGTCAGCGTCCGGAAGGCGGCGCCGGCAAACCGGCCCAGGCCCGTCGTCCCCGCCGCGCCAGCCACAACCAGTAAGCGGTCAGGGAGCCAGGCTCCCCCACTGTTCGGTTGATGTAAAAAGCCCCGCCAATCTGGCGGGGCTTTTTTTGTCCTGGTAGACGCTATTCACCGTAGAGGCGGATCTCCAGCACATGGGTGATGGCCTCGCCGCTCCAGTGGTACTCCAGATGACGGGCGTGGTCCACCCGGCTGACCAGACGGGGGCGATAGAGCACGTGACAGTCGTGACCGGGGTGGCGCACCGAGCGGTAGTGGATGCCGTCCGCCCCGGCGACCTTCTGCTCCCGGGCAAAGGCCTGGGCGGGGCTGTAATCGGTGGCGTGATAGAGGGGGCCTGGCAGAAACGCCGGGCCCGTGATGTCGATGAGGTTGGCGCTGAACTGCGCCTGGATCACCCGCATCTGCACCTTCTGGGCCGGCTCCCGGGTGTACCCGAAGATCCGCTCCCTGTGGTAGACCGTCTCCTTGATGCCGGTGTCGAGGGAGGGGGCACAATAGTAGCCGCCAAAGTCCCCCGTGGTGAAACGGGCACCCTCGGGATTGAGGTGGGTGAAGGCGGCCATCACATAGCTGCCGCCGGGCAGCCCCACCAGCCAGTCTTCCCTGGGCACCCGCATCAGCTCGCCCGCCTCTTCCCTCAGCCTGTCGTTGGTCAGGGCCTCGACGGCCCAGACCGCCTCCAGCTCGTCGGCGGTAGCGACGTCTTCATAGAGGCAGATGGGGGGAAAGCGGCTCGGGATGATGCGATAGGCGCAGGCATTGTGGAAGGCGCGCAAGGGCGGGGAGGACATCAGGCCATCTCCCCGCGCCAGGCGTGCAGCCGGGTGGCCACTTCGTAGAGATCGGCCACCCGCCCACCCTGCATGACCTCCATCGCGCTGCGCCCGGCGAAGAAGGGGTGGCTGTTGGGCTTGCGCACCCAGCCATAGATGCTCTCATCCAGGCTGAACAGCAGCCGCAGGCTCTTGTGGATGTTGAGTAGATAGCTCATCCGCTCCTGGAGATCGGCGCTCAGCCGAATGCCGCCGCTGGCCTCCTTGTACTTGTTCAGGGTGGAGCGGGAGGTAATGCCAAGCAGCCTGAGCTGTTCATCCGTGCTGCACTGCCATTTGTCCAGGATGCGAAACACCACGGGCAGGGCCTTGCTGGGATCGACGGCGGGCTGTTGCCGGGGAAGAGATGCGGTGGCGGCCATGTTGCCTCCCGGGTTGGCGTGCCAGACGGGCACGGGATCATGGGTTGTCTGCTAAGCAGTGTAGGGCAGGGGCGCAGTCATGTACATATCTATACATGGCTGTACTCAAATGTTCATTATTGGATGGATTTCGCGCTGAGTGGTGTGGGTCGGCCAAGTGAGCCCGTGCCAATGAAACGCCCCGCCAACTGGGTTGGCGGGGCATGTCTCTTTGCGGCGTTTCTGCTTGTCGGGTCGGGGAGATCAGAGGGCGGGCAGCAGCCCCATGCTGACGCTGACCTGCACCCCGACGATCAGTACCCCCATGGCACCGGCCAGACCCAGGGCCAGCACGCCGCCCGGGACGCGGTAGTGGTCTGCTTCGGCCTGCTTGCGGCTCTGCCACACCAGGGCCACCGGCAGCAGCACCGCCAGCACCGCCAGCGCAATGGCGGCGTAACCCAGCGCCATGATGAAGCCTTGCGGGAAGTAGAGGGCGAACAGCAGGGGCGGCACGAAGGTGATGAGGCCGGTCTGGGTGCGGCCCTGCCAGTTGTCCTTGCGACGGGTCACCTTGGCCATGAAGTCGAACAGTCCCAGGGTCACCCCGAGGAAGGAGGTGGCGAGCGCGAGATCGGCGAACAGATGCATCGCCTGGTTGAAGGCGGGCCAGCTCACCAGGCCGCCGACGTTGGCCAGCAGGCTATCCAGGGCGCCGCCGGTCTGGATCAGGGATTGCTGGCCCAGCAGCCCCAGTATGGCGACCTGCCACAGCACGTAGAGCACGAGCGGCAAGGCGGAGCCCCACACGAAGACCCGGCGCAACTGCCTGGGGTTGTCCCCGAGGTAGAGCATGACACTCGGGATGGAGCCGTGGAAGCCGAAGGAGGTGAAGATGACCGGCAGGCCCGCCAGCAGCAAGCCTTCCCCGAGGGGCATGGAGAGCAGGTGCTGCCCCTGGGCGCGGGGCAGCAGCAGCGCCAGCACCGCCACCATGATCACCAGCTTCACGGTGAACATCAGGCGGTTGAGGTAATCCACCTGCCTGGTGCCGACGCACACCATGCCGCCAAACAGCAGGGTAAAGACCCAGGCCGCCTGCTCCTGGCCGAGGGGCAGGCCGGCATCGGCCAGTGCCTGGGCCAGCAGGCTGCTGCCGCCGCTGATGTAGGCGGAGGCCAGGGCGTAGAACAGCATCAGGATGCAGAAGGAGGCGATGCCCTTGCCCCAGGGGCCGAGCAGGTGATCCGCCAGCTGGTGCAGGTACCACTTGCCGGTGCTGAGGCTGGCTTCCACCTGCAGCATGGCGGTGAAGGCCATCAGGGCCCAGAGGCCGATCATCAGCATCAGGGTGGCGGGGCCGCCCAGGGACGAGGAGGCCAGCGGCAGGGCCAGCATGCCGGCGCCTATGGTGGTGCCGGCAATCAACAGGGTACAACCCAGGGTCTTGGTATTCATGTCATCCATCCGAAAGTGAGGGGCGCTGTTGCAAACAAGAGAGAGCCAGTTGGCTGTGTCGGGAGACGCCTCCGGGGAAAAGCCGGAGGCTAGCAATATCGGTGTGGATACATCTGTACCTGAAACCTGTCAGTTGTAAAAATTGGTTGCCAAGTTAGCGGATTGAAATGGCGGAAACAACCCCTTAAAAGCGGATTTTGTGCTGTAGCAAGCCGAAGGGTGGCAATAAAAAGTGACACATTGCGCCATGCGCCGAAAAAACGCGCCCCTCAGGGGGAGGCTGCCCGTCAGGCTGCGTTGCGGGTCGACATCGAGAGCGCCCGCGTTGGCGGCAACAGGGCTTGCAGAGGGTAACACGGGGCCCTGGTGGTGCGGCTGGCCCGATATAAGCAAACATCGGGTCATACTCCCAAAAGCCATCATTTTCACTTATAGCGAGCCGAGGCGCCGATAAACGTGCCCTGGCGCGGGGTTGCCGCCCGGCAGATCACCTCAAAGCCAGAAGGCGAAGGGCAAAAGCGGAGACAACAGGGGAGAACACAAGCAGGTGTGGGGGAGCAGGCTCAGGGGCTGGCACTGCGGGCCGCCCCCGGGGTGGTGCGTCGTGGCCGGGTCAGCGGCGGCGTTTGAGAGTACGGCTCACATAGTGCAGGCCGCTCTGGTAGTCACCATTGACCGCCTTGAGGGCCAGCGTCAGGGCCTGGCTTGCCAGGGCGTCGTGCTGCTGGGGCAGGGAGTTGATACCAAAGGGGAGGAAATCGAGCAGGCGGTCATCCCCGAAGGTAGCCATGGCGAGCTGGCTCATGTCGGCCTCCTGCTCCAGCAGGTAGTCGAGCACCCCCTCCATCAGGATGTAGGAGGTGGTGATCAGCGCCTCGGGCAGTTGGCCGAGCTGCTGATGGAGCGTCTTGATCAGGCGATACCCTTCGGTACGCGAGAAGTGGGCCCCTTCACACAGGTGGCGGGTCGCACTGTGACTGGCAATGGCCTGCTCGAAGCCCGCTTTTCGCTCCTGACTGATCGTCAGTTCCGGCAGTGCAGTGATCAAGGCGATATGACCGATGGCCGGGGTGAGCAGGGAGGCGGTGAGATCCAGGCTCGCCTTCTGGTTTTCACTCGCCACGGTGACGAAGTGCTCGGTGGCCATGGCACGGTCGATGGCGAGGATCTGCACGCCCCGGGACTGCTGCTCCAGGTAGAAGGGATCCGCCGGTGGGAGGCAGCTTGCCACCAGGAGCGCGTCCACATGGCGGCTCACCAGCATCCGGGCCAGCTCCTTTTCGGTGTCCGGATCGTCCTCCGAGCAGACGATGAGCAACTGATATCCCTGGGTGCGGGCCCCTTGCTCCAGGCGCTTGGCGAGCTTGGCGTAACTGGCGTTTTCGAGGTCGGGCAGGATGAAGCCGAGGGTGCGGGTCTGGCCGCCGCGCAGGGAGGCGGCGCGGCTGTCCGGCTGATAGTTGTGGGCATGGACCACGGCCATCACCTTGTCGCGGGTTGCCTGGCTGATGCGGTATTGATCGGCCTTGCCATTGATCACATAGCTGGCGGTGGTGCGAGAGACACCGGCCAGCGCGGCGATTTCATCCAGTTTCATCATGTTGGCTCTGTTTGAGTTGCAAGGCCCGCGCCGGTTCCTGGTTGGGGCGCCGAAAAGTGTGCGCGGGATCATATCATTGAAACGTACTTTCTGCGGGATCTTGAACAATGCGCTGAAACGATTCAGTCTGAGTGTAAGTGAAACGATTCAGCTTGTCAGTAACGGATGATAATCTGCACTTGGAAATGGGTTCCGGCTCACCAAAGCGAGAGATCACCGTCTATTGTCAGCAGGCAAGTTACCCGAAAATCGAGTTGAGTTGAGCCGGTACGCCGCGAGGTGAAGCCGGACCTGATGGAGAATCTCTATGTTGAAGTTGGCGCGACAGCAAATCCTGCTGGGACAATCGGTGACGACCAAGGCGGACGCCATCGCCCTGCTGGCAAGCAAACTGACCGACGCCGGTCTGGTTGAAGCAGGTTACGTGGACGGCATGCTGGCGCGGGAAGCGCAGCACGCCACCTATCTTGGCAGCGGTATCGCCATTCCCCACGGCACCACGGACACCCGTCATCTGGTGAAGAGCACCGGCGTCATGGTGGCCCAGTTCCCCCACGGCATCGAGTGGGACGAGGGGCAGATTGCCTACGTCGCCATCGGCATCGCCGCCAAGTCCGACGAGCACCTGGGCATTTTGCGCCAGCTCACCCACGTGCTGGGTGACGAGCAGGCCGCAGCCCAGCTCAAGGGGGCGACCGACGAAGAGACCATCATCAATATCCTGACTGGTGCGACTGCCGCCAAAGAGGTGCAATACCTGACCCTGGCGGACTTCCCGGCCGACGACCAGGACCAGTTGCTGCTGGGGGCTGCGGCCCGCGCCAAATCCGCAGGCTGGGGAGACGCCGCCATGGTGAGCGCCCTCCTGGCCAGTCAGCCTGTTCACCTTGGGGAGGGCATCTGGCTGGCCCGTGCGCAAGCGGCCCAGACCGGTTGGGTGCTGGCCACTCCGAGCACCCCGCTGAACGTCGGTGAATTGCCGGTCAGCGCCCTGCTGCTGCTGTGTGCCGCAGATAGCGGCCATTTGCCGCAACTCGAGAATCTGGCCAAGCTGGCCGCAGCCGGCCAGCTGGCCACCCTTTCTGGCAGCGACGGTCTGGCCATGTTGCAGGCGGGTCCGGCGAGCGGGCTGTCCGAGACCTTCACCATCATCAACCCTCACGGTCTGCACGCCCGTCCGGGCGCCATGCTGGTCAAGGTGGCCAAGGAGTATGAATCCGACATCCGCGTCGCCAACCTCGATGGCAGCGGTGAAGCCGTCTCTGCCAAGAGCCTGATGAAGGTGATCGGGCTTGGGGTCAAGTGCGGTCATCGTCTGGCGTTTCGCGCCGAAGGAGCGGATGCCGAAGCCGCCCTCAAGGGCATTGGCGAAGCCATTGCCGCCGGCTTGGGCGAGGGGGCGCACTGATGGACATCGTCACCATCACCCTTAATCCCGCGCTCGATCTCACCACCCGTCTGAAGACCATGCACCCTGGCGAGGTCAATCTGGTGAGCGAGGCCAACTTGCGCGCCGCGGGCAAGGGGATCAACGTCGCCATGGTCTTGAAAGATCTCGGCCGTGACGTAGGCCTGACCGGCTGGCTCGGTGAGGGCAACCAGCAGAGCTTCGTCTCCCTGTTCGAGGAACGTGCTCTTGCCGATCACTTCGTGCGCGTGGCGGGCGACACCCGGATCAACGTCAAGATCTCCGAACAATCCGGCCGGGTGACCGATCTCAATCTGCCGGGACTCGCCGTGCAGGAGGGCGATGTCAGCGCCCTGGAGGCGGCGCTGGAGCGACTGGCTCCCCACTCCGACTGGTTCGTGCTGGCGGGCAGCCTGCCCAAAGGGGTGGCCCCCGATTACTGCGGCCATCTGATCCGCCTGCTCAAGGCCAAGGGCAAGCAGGTGATCTTCGATTGCAGCGGTGCGGCGTTGAGCGAAGGGATCAAGGCGGCGCCGACCCTGGTCAAACCCAACCTGGAAGAGCTGAGCCAGTGGGCCGGTCGCCCCGTGAAGACCCTGAGCGAGCAGGCCGAGTGCGCCCGTGCGCTGCAGGCAAGCGGGATCCCCAACGTGGTGATCTCCAATGGTGCCGACGGCCTCATCTGGTTTGCACCGGATGCCACCTGGCAGGCGATTCCGCCGCGCATGGAGGTGGTCAGCACCGTGGGTGCCGGCGACTCCCTGGTGGCGGGCCTGGTCCATGGCATGAGCCTGGACTGGACGCCGGAGCAGACCCTGCGGCTGGCCACCGCCGTCTCGGCACTGGCGGTGAGCCAGGTCGCGGTCGGCTTCAACGATATCAATGTGCTCAAACCGTTACTCGAGCAGGTGCGCGTACAGCGTCTGGATGATCTGGCACCGACTCAACCCCAACCCCATTTGATGGCTAACTCAGGAGATGCCCAATGAAAGCAATTCTGGTTACGGCTTGCCCGGCGGGCATTGCCACCAGCTTTCTCGCTGCAAAACGGATAGAACAGCAGGCCAAACTGGCTGGCTGGGAGCTCACCCTCGACGTCGACTCCAGCGTGCAGCCCCGTCAGGTCCCCTCGAAAGAGCAGATTGCCGCCGCCGACCTGGTGCTGGTCGTTGCCAGCGCACCGGTGGATCTGGCCGCCTATGATGGCAAGTCGCTCTATCGGGGCGACATGGATCTGGCGCTCCAGGATCCCGCTGCCCTGCTGGAAGCCGCGCGCAGCGGTGCCAGCGTCTATCGCCATGAGGCGGCACCTGTGGTTGCCAAACCGGCCAGCGGTGCCAAGCGCATCGTGGCGGTGACGGCCTGCCCGACCGGGGTGGCCCACACCTTCATGTCGGCCGAGGCCCTGGAGACCATGGCAAAGCAGCTGGGTCACCAGATCCGCGTCGAAACCCAGGGCTCGGTCGGTGCCCAGAATGCCTTGACGGCGGACGAGATTGCCGCCGCCGATCTGGTGTTCCTCGCCACTGACATCGAGGTGGACATGGCGCGCTTTGACGGCAAGCCGGTCTATCGCACCAGCACGGGTGCGGCGCTCAAGAAAACCCGGGCCGAGCTCGACAAGGCCTGGACCGAGGCGAAGGTCTATCGCCACAGCGGCGCGGCTGCGGTCAAGAAAGAGGAAAAGGCGGGCCCCTACAAGCACTTGCTGACCGGCGTTTCCTTCATGCTGCCCATGGTGGTGGCGGGGGGCCTTATCATCGCGCTCTCCTTCATCTTCGGCATTGAAGCGTTCAAGGAAGAGGGGACGCTGGCCGCGGCCCTGATGAAGATCGGTGGCGGCTCCGCCTTCGCCCTGATGATCCCGGTGCTGGCAGGCTACATCGCCTACTCCATCGCCGACCGTCCGGGTCTGGCGCCCGGCATGATCGCCGGTATGCTGGCAAGCTCGCTCGGCGCCGGTTTCCTTGGCGGCATCGTCGGCGGCTTCCTCGCCGGTTACAGCGCCAAGTTCCTGAGCGACAAGGTGCGCCTGCCGGTGACCCTGGAAGCCCTCAAGCCCATCCTCATCATTCCGCTCTTTGCCAGCCTGTTCACCGGTCTGGTGATGATCTACGTGGTAGGTGGCCCGGTGGCGGGCATCATGAACGCCATGACCGAGTTCCTCAACAACATGGGCTCTGCCAACGCCGTGCTGCTGGGTGTCATCATCGGCGCCATGATGTGCTTCGACATGGGTGGCCCGGTCAACAAGGCGGCCTATGCCTTCGGTGTCGGCCTGCTCGCCTCCAAGACCTATGCCCCCATGGCAGCGGTCATGGCCGCAGGTATGGTGCCTGCACTGGGGATGGGGATCGCGACCTTCCTGGCCAGCAGAAAGTTCATCAAGGCGGAGCAGGAAGCGGGCAAGGCCTCCTTCGTGCTGGGTCTGTGCTTCATCTCCGAGGGGGCCATCCCGTTTGCCGCCAAGGACCCCATGCGCGTCATCCCGGCCTGCATGGCGGGCGGTGCCCTGACCGGTGCGCTCTCCATGCTGTTCGGCTGCGAGCTGGTGGCACCCCACGGTGGTCTGTTCGTGCTCTTCATCCCGAACGCCATCAGCCATGTGATGATGTACATCCTGGCGATCGCAGCCGGTTCTCTGGTGACCGGGGTGGCCTACGCCATGCTCAAGCGTGGCGAGGAGCAGGCCAAGCTGGCGACCGCCTGAGGAGATTACGGCGTGACACACTCTTCATGACAAGGCGGCCCTGGGGCCGCCTTTCTTGTTGAGGGGAGGGGCAACATGGGATTTAAAAATCCCAGCCCGGCGGGGGCGGCGGATCGGCCGCCTCTGCGGCCTGCGCCTTGCGGCGGGCGGCCTCGACCCTGGCCTTGCGGCTGCGGCACAGGCGCATCACCTCCTGCTGCTGGGCAGGGGTCATGGCAAGCCAGTTGAAACGCTCCTCGCGACTTCGCAGGCATCCCTTGCAATACCCCTTGTTGTTCAGTTCGCAGACCCCGACACAGGGGCTCTGGAGCGGGAAGATTTCGAGCTGTTCCATCCATGACCTCTCACACCTTGTCACCTTGTTATAACCCAGAAGATCACGGCAGGAGAAATCCGTCGTCAGGGGCGTGAAGGCGTTTGCTTTCCCCGGGCAATTTTGGCATCTTCCCCGCCGTGCAAGACACTCGGTGTTATATGAGGACATATGAATAGACATGCGTACTGGTTGGCCGCCGCCGTGGTGGGGCTGGCCGGTTGTGCGGGCAACCCTGAACCGGTCAAGGTGCCCCAGAAGAAGGCGGAATCCGGATGTTTTCTGAACTGCGAGATCCCTGTGAATCTGGGCAAGCAGTATCTGGATGGTGCCCTGCCGGGGGATCTGGTGCGGGTGGAGCGGGTCAACAGCCGCGCCCGTGCCGATTACAGCAAGTTCGGTCCCCAGAGCCGGATGGTGATGGAACGCTCCGGCCGCATGGCGAGCCGCTATGGGGAGCTCTACCGTCAACTCTCACGCTGGGTCGCCAATGGGGGCAATCCCGCCCATATCACCCAGTACGGCATCAGCCTGGCGCAGCTTGGCGGTGCCGACCGCATGGGCAACGTGCTCTTCACCGGCTACTACTCGCCGGTGCTGGAGGTGCGCCATCGCCCGGACGCCCAGTACAAGTATCCCATCTATGCCATGCCCAACTGCGGCGGTCGCTGCCCGAGCCGGGCCGAGATCCACCGGGGGGCGCTGGCCAACCGGGGGCTGGAGCTGGGCTACAGCAAGTCCCTCATCGACAACTTCCTGATGGACGTGCAGGGTTCCGGCTTCGTTCACTACGGCGATGACGACCGGTTGCAGTACCTTGGTTACAGCGGCAAGAACGGCCACGGCTATGTCAGCATTGGCCGGGTGCTCATCGACCGTGGCGAAGTGCCCAAGGAGCAGATGTCCATGAAGGCCATCAAGGAGTGGGCCAATCGTCAGCCGGAAGAGAGCGTGAAGGAGCTGGTGGAGCAGAACCCCTCCTATGTCTTCTTCGAGCGCCGTCCCACCAATGACGTGGTGGGGGCCGCCGGCATTCCGCTCTTGCCCATGGCGGCGGTGGCTGCCGACAAGACCCTGCTGCCCATGGGCACCCCCATCCTCGCGGAAGTGCCGCTGCTGGACAAAGAGGGCAACTGGACCGGCAAGCACCAGCTGCGGCTGCTGATTGCGCTGGATGTGGGGGGCGCGGTGAAGAAGGGCCACCTTGACCTCTACCACGGCATGGGGGAGAAAGCCGGTGTCGCGGCCGGTCACTACAAGCACTTTGGCCGGGTCTGGAAGCTGGGTCTGCACCACGGGCCGACCGCCGCCCCCTGGTTGTAACGCAAGAGGGTCATGGCCCCTCATTTCCCTCAAGAGACGGGACATTCCCATGAAAAAAGCCGCCGGAGCAATCCGGCGGCTTTTTGTTTGCGGGGCAGATCTGGCGACAAGGGCCGTCAGCCCTTTCGGATATCGAGCTTGATGGCGCCCACCGGCTGACAGCAGCAGGGGAGGCACTCCCCCTGGGAGACAAAGGCGAGCGGGACGGCGGCGTAGTGCACCTTGCCCGCCAGCAGCGGGGTGCGGCAGGCGCCGCAATAGCCGCTGCGGCACTGGAACTCCACGTGATGGCCGTGGCGCTCCAGGGTCTCCAGCACGCTTTCGCCGGGATGGGGGTGCAGCACACCGTCCAGGGTCTGTACCTGGGGGGCTTGCCCCTCCGGCGCCGTGGTGGCGGTATGCAGGGGCGCGTTCAGGGTGGCGGTGGCGTCACTCACGGACGTCGCTCTCCCGCATCATGGCCTGCCAGCAGAGGTCGCCTAGCATCACAGCTCGAAGTCACCCAGATCGTCGGCGTGCACTTCACTGTCTATCTGACCCACCAGATAGGAGCTCACTTCCACTTCCTGGGGCGCCACCTGCACGTTGTCGGAGGAGAGCCAGGTGTTGATCCAGGGGATGGGGTTCTGCTTGGTGCCGGCAAAGGCCGGTTGCAGGCCGACGGCCGCCATGCGCAGGTTGGTGATGTATTCCACGTACTGGCAGAGGATGTCCTTGTTCAGGCCGATCATGGAGCCATCCTGGAACAGGTACTCGGCCCACTCCTTCTCCTGCAGGGCTGCTTCCTTGAACAGCTCGAAGCAGGCCTGCTCGCACTCGACGGCGATCTCCGCCATGTCGGGGTCGTCGTTGCCGCTGCGCATCAGGTTCAGCATGTGCTGGGTGCCGGTCAGGTGCAGCGCTTCGTCACGGGCGATCATCTTGATGATCTTGGCATTGCCTTCCATCAGCTCGCGCTCGGCGAAGGCGAAGGAGCAGGCGAAGCTCACGTAGAAGCGGATTGCTTCGAGGGCGTTGACGCTCATCAGGCACAGGTAGAGCTTCTTCTTGAGCTCCCGAAGGCTGATGGTGACTTCGCGATCCCCGATCCGGTGGGTCCCCTCACCGTGCAGGTGATAGACGGAGGTGGCCTCGATGAGATCGTCATAGAAGTGGCTGATGGAGCCGGCGCGCTTCAAGATCTGCTCGTTGGTCACGATGTCGTCGAACACCTGGCCCGGGTTGTTGACGATGTTGCGGATGATGTGGGTGTAGGAGCGAGAGTGGATGGTCTCGGAGAAGGCCCAGGTCTCGATCCAGGTCTCCAGCTCCGGGATGGAGACCAGGGGCAGCAGGGCCACGTTGGGGCTGCGGCCCTGAATGGAATCCAGCAGGGTCTGGTACTTCAAGTTGGAGATGAAGATGTGCTGCTCGTGGGGCGGCAGAGCCTGGAAGTCGATGCGGTCGTGGGAGACATCCACCTCTTCCGGGCGCCAGAAGAAGGAGAGCTGCTTCTCGATCAGCCGCTCGAAGATGTCGTGCTTTTGCTGATCATAACGGGCCACGTTGACCGACTGGCCGAAGAACATCGGCTCCTTGAGCTGATCGTTTTGGGTCTGGCAAAAAGTAGAGTAAGCCATGGTTCGAATGCCGTGAAATAGGGAAAACAGGAGGGCGGGAGCTTGATGCTCCCGCCCGGTTTATCAGTGCGTTTCGCGGTTAGATCTTGCAAGCCCCGCCAGCGCAGCCGTCATCTTGCAGATCGGTCTGGGTGTCGTCGGCACCATCACGGGTGTTGTGATAGTAGAGGGTCTTGAGACCGTATTTGTAGGCGGTCAGCAAGTCTTTGAGCAACTGCTTCATCGGCACCTTGTTGCCTTCGAAGCGGGCCGGGTCGTAGTTGGTGTTGGCGGAGATCGCCTGATCCACGAACTTCTGCATGATGCCGACCAGCTGCAGGTAACCGTCGACGCTCGGCTGTTTCCAGAGCAGCTCGTACTGATCCTTGAGGCGATGATACTCCGGCACCACCTGCTTGAGGATGCCATCCTTGGAGGCTTTCACCGACACCAGGCCGCGGGGCGGCTCGATGCCGTTGGTGGCGTTGGAGATCTGGCTGGAGGTCTCGCTCGGCATCAGGGCGGTCAGGGTGGAGTTGCGCAGACCCACGGTCTTGATCTCTTCGCGCAAGGTTTCCCAGTCCAGG
The DNA here is from genome assembly GCF_040907975.1 of Aeromonas sp. s10. Classification (NCBI taxonomy): domain Bacteria; kingdom Pseudomonadati; phylum Pseudomonadota; class Gammaproteobacteria; order Aeromonadales; family Aeromonadaceae; genus Aeromonas; species Aeromonas sp. s10. The sequence continues at coordinate 46,169 of NZ_JBFOCV010000040.1, forward strand.
TGCAGCGGCTCGTTGCACAGGGTGTCCAGATCCTTTTTATAGGTATCGATGGGCAGGATACCCTGGGCATAGGTGGTCTCGCCAAAGGCCGGGCAGGGGCCGAACTCGCGGGCCAGTTGCACGGAGGCTTTCAGCAGGTAGTACTGGATCGCCTCGAAGGTGCGGTGGGTCAGGGCCAGACCGGAACCATCGGAGTAGCGGGCACCGTTTTTCGCCAGGTAGTAGGCGTAGTTGATGACGCCGATCCCCAGGGTGCGGCGGTTCATGCTGCCCTTCTTGGCGGCCTTGAGCGGGTAGTCCTGATAGTCGAGGAGGGCGTCCAGAGCGCGCACGGCCAGCTCGGCCATCTCTTCCAGATCTTCCAGCTTCTCGATGGCGCCCAGGTTGAAGGCGGAGAGAGTGCACAGGGCAATCTCGCCGTCCTCGTCATCCACGTTGTTGAGCGGCTTGGTGGGCAGCGCAATCTCGAGGCAGAGGTTGGACTGGCGCACCGGTGCCACGCTCGGGTCGAACGGGCTGTGGGTGTTGCAGTGATCCACGTTCTGGATGTAGATGCGACCGGTACCGGCGCGCTCCTGCATCATCAGGGAGAAGAGATCCACTGCCTTCAGGGTCTTCTTGCGAATGGCCGGATCCTGCTCGTACTTGACGTAGAGCGCTTCGAACTTGTCCTGGTCCGCGAAGAAGGCATCGTATAGGCCCGGTGCATCGGACGGGGAGAACAGAGTGATGTCGCCGCCCTTGATGAGGCGCTGGTACATCAGCTTGTTGATCTGCACGCCGTAGTCCATGTGACGGACCCGGTTTTCTTCCACGCCGCGGTTGTTTTTCAGTACCAGCAGGCTCTCCACCTCGGTGTGCCACAGCGGGTAGAACAGGGTGGCCGCACCGCCGCGCACGCCGCCCTGGGAGCAGCATTTCACCGCCGTCTGGAAGTATTTGTAGAAGGGGATGCAGCCGGTGTGGAAGGCTTCGCCGCCACGGATGGGGCTGCCCAGACCACGGATGCGACCGGCGTTGATGCCGATGCCGGCGCGCTGGGACACGTAGCGCACGATGGCGCTGGCGGTGGCATTGATGGAATCCAGGCTGTCGTCACACTCGATCAGCACGCAGGAGCTGAACTGGCGGGTCGGGGTGCGCACGCCGCTCATGATCGGGGTCGGCAGGGAGATCTTGAAGGTCGAGACCGCATCATAGAAGCGCTTGATGTAGTCCAGACGGGTATCTTTCGGATACTTGGAGAAGAGGCAGGCCGCTACCAGGATGTAGAGGAACTGCGGGCTCTCGTAGATCTCGCCGGTGACGCGGTTCTGTACCAGGTACTTGCCTTCGAGTTGCTTGACCGCCGCGTAGGAGAAGTCCATGTCGCGCCAGTGATCGAGGTAGCCGTTCAGCTCCTCAAATTCCGCCTGGGTGTAGTCTTCCAGCAGGTGCTTGTCGTACTTGCCCATGTCCACCAGTCTGGCGACGTGCTGATACAGGTGGGGCGGCTCGAACTGGCCGTAGGCCTTCTTGCGCAGGTGGAAGATGGCCAGACGGGCAGCCATGTACTGGTAGTCCGGGCTTTGCTCGGAGATGAGGTCAGCAGCAGCCTTGATGATGGTCTCGTGGATGTCGGCGGTACGGATACCGTCATAGAACTGGATGTGGGACTTGAGCTCTACCTGGGAGACCGACACGTTGTCGAGCTTCTCGGCAGCCCAGTCGAGCACACGGTGAATTTTATCCAGATCGATGGGTTCTTTGTGTCCGTTACGCTTCGTCACAAACAAGTTCATTGGCTGATGACCCCTTTCATTGATACCTGCCGGTATCGGTTGATTCCCGAAAAGCCATCGCACAATGGCGCAACCCGGCTCCGTCTGTCGAGGGAAACTGGGCAGGGATTGTGCGATGAATCACAAGATGTAGTGTTATTTTTAATGCGAACTACAAGATAGTGAGGTCGATGCGGTAATGCAATCTGTGGATAACGCATTAGCTGTGGATAAATTGTGGGTGTCAGGACGGGAGTTAGTGGACGCTCACAGCGAACGGGTTTTCATCCGTCCGATCCGTCAAATGCAAGTCCGGCGATCGAAGATGGAAAATTAAAATAACTTTTTTTGCTTGCGAAAGCAGGGTGTTTTTACTAGCAAATCCGGCCTGCTCATCCCTTGTGCAGTCAGGGTCAAAAGGTGTCCTGTTACGCCGTTCGGGGGGTTGCCAAGCCCGTAAAAAGAGGGATCGTCCGGGATCCCTCTGGTGCGCTGCGGGGGATCTGCGCGTCGGGGCCGATGCCCGCACTGCCATCGGAACATCATCAAAGTTGCCCCGCAGATCCACCTCTATCCGGATGCCTTGTCGCTCATGGGCAATGAACGTGTCAGCTCAGCTCGTAACGCAGCCAGTGGTGAAGGGCCTGCACGGTATCAAAGTGAAGATCGGCGCCCCAGAGGGCGGGATCCTCGTCATCATTGAGATAACCCCAGCCAGCCACCGCGGTACGCATGCCGGCATTGCGGCCAGCCTCGATGTCGCGCACGTGATCCCCCACATAGAGACACTGGCTCGCCGCGATGCCGAGGCGCTCGCAGGCAAAGAACATGGGGGCTGGGTCGGGCTTGCGCACCGGCAGGGTGTCGGCGCTCACCGTCACGCCGCAACTGGCGAGTTCAGGCAGGGCTGCCAGGAGCGGTTCGGTGAGAAAACCCGGCTTGTTGGTGACAATGCCCCAGGGCAGCTTTTTCTCGTCGAGCCACTCGATGAGATCCACCATGCCTTCATAGGGGCGGGTGCCGACGCAGAGGTTGGCGGCGTAGTAGTCGAGCAGGGCGGTGCGAAGGCGGGTGGCCCCCAGCTCCTCGAGCAGCTCGTCACCAAGACCGGCCCTGAGCAGCCCGAGGGCCCCGTGGGAGGTGGTCTGACGGATGATGTCGTCAGAGAGCGGGGCAAAGCCTTCGCTTATCAGCACGTGATTGACGGCGGCGCCAAGGTCTGGCGCGGTGTCGAGCAGGGTGCCGTCCAGATCAAACAGCACGCAGCCAAGGGGCATCGGGTGAGGTGTGCTCATCAGCCTTGCTCCGGGCGCTCGAACGCCACCATGTAGTTGACGTCGACATTCTTGCCGAGCTTGAAGCTGTTGGAGAGCGGGGCGTAGTGAACGCCGCTCATGTCCCGCACCAGGAGGCCCGCCGCTTCCCCCATGCGACAGAGTTCGGCGGGGGTGATGAACTTCTTGTGATCGTGAGTGCCCTTGGGGACCATCTTCAACAGGTACTCGGCCCCGAGGATCATCATCAGATAGGCTTTGGGGTTGCGGTTGATGGTGGAGACGAACACCTTGCCCCCCGGCCGTACCAGGGTGGCGATGGCGCGCAGCACCGAGGCCGGGTCCGGCACGTGCTCCAGCATCTCCATGCAGGTGACCACGTCATACTGGCCCGGCACTTCATCGGCGTGGGCTTCGGCGGTGATCTGGCGGTACTCGAGCTCCACACCTTGTTCCAGCGCGTGGAGGCGGGCGACGCCGAGGGGCTCCTTGCCCATGTCGATGCCGGTGACCCGGGCCCCCCGGCGGGCCATGCTCTCGGAGAGGATGCCGCCACCGCAGCCGATGTCGAGCACGCGCTTGCCAAACAGGCCGCCGCTCTTGTCGGTGATCCAGTCAAGGCGCACCGGGTTGATTTGATGCAGCGGCTTGAATTCGCCCTCCATGTCCCACCAGCGGGAGGCGATGGCTTCAAATTTGGCGATTTCTGTCAGATCGACATTGGCATCACTATTCATGTTTTGATGATCCTGTGGCAAGGCGCGCAGCGGGCTGGGCGCGCGCAATCTATTGTCCTGGCGCGCATTATAACGGACCGACCTCGTCGCACCAGCCCGATGTGCTCATCGGATTTGTGGCTTAATGTATTTGGCTCAGTGTGTTACCATGTCGCGCTGTTTAAGCCAAAGAACAACTAATTAGGGATTAAGGCTTTCTATGAGCGATCTGGCCAGAGAGATCACGCCGGTCAACATCGAAGAAGAGCTCAAGAGTTCCTATCTGGATTACGCCATGAGCGTGATCGTAGGACGAGCTCTGCCGGATGTGCGTGATGGCTTGAAACCGGTTCACCGCCGCGTTCTGTATGCAATGAACGAGCTGGGGAACGACTGGAACAAGCCCTATAAAAAATCGGCCCGTGTGGTCGGTGACGTAATCGGTAAATATCACCCGCATGGCGACATCGCCGTGTATGACACCATCGTCCGGATGGCGCAGGATTTCTCCATGCGCTACATGCTGGTCGACGGTCAGGGCAACTTCGGTTCGGTGGACGGCGACAACGCCGCGGCCATGCGTTACACCGAAGTGCGGATGGCGCGCATCTCCCACGAGCTGCTGGCCGATCTGGACAAAGAGACCGTGGACTGGGTGCCGAACTACGACGGCACCGAGATGATCCCGGCTGTCATGCCCACCAAGGTCCCCACCTTGCTGGTCAACGGCTCCTCCGGTATCGCGGTGGGCATGGCGACCAACATCCCGCCTCACAACCTCACCGAGATTGTCAACGGTTGCCTGGCGCTGATCGAAAACGGCGACCTCACCATTGACGAGCTGATGACCCATGTCACCGGCCCGGATTTCCCCACCGGCGGCATCATCAACGGCCGTTCCGGCATCGTGCAGGCGTACCGTACCGGTCGCGGCTCCGTCTATGTGCGGGCCAAGGCTGAAGTGGAGGTGGACGAGAAGACCAGTCGCGAGACCATCATCGTCCACGAGATCCCCTATCAGGTGAACAAGGCTCGCCTGATCGAGAAGATCGCCGAGCTGGTCAAAGAGAAGAAAATCGAGGGCATCAGCGCCCTGCGCGATGAGTCCGACAAGGACGGCATGCGCATCGTCATCGAGATCAAGCGCGGCGAGTCCGGCGAGATTGTGCTGAACAATCTCTACAAGCACACCCAGATGCAGACCACGTTCGGCATCAACATGGTGGCGCTGGACAACAACCAGCCCAAGGTGATGAACCTCAAAGAGATCCTGGATGCCTTCCTGCTGCACCGCCGTGAAGTGGTGACCCGCCGGACCGTGTTCGAGCTGCGCAAGGCGCGGGATCGGGCGCACATCCTGGAAGGGTTGGCGGTGGCATTGGCCAACATCGACCCCATCATCGAGCTCATTCGCCACAGTGCGACCCCGGCGGATGCGAAAGCCGCCCTGGTAGCCAAGGGCTGGGAGCTCGGCAACGTGGCCGCCATGCTGGAAAAAGCGGGCGACGACGCGGCTCGCCCCGAGTGGCTGGAGCCGGAGTTCGGCATCCGTGAAGGGCAGTACTTCCTGACCGAGATCCAGGCCCAGGCCATCCTTGACCTGCGTCTGCACAAGCTGACCGGCCTCGAGCACGAGAAGATCCTGGAAGAGTACCAATCTCTGCTGGATCTCATCGCCGAGCTGCTGCACATCCTGGCAAGCCCGGAACGCCTGATGGAAGTGATCCGTGACGAGCTGCTTGCCGTGCGCGAGCAGTACGGCGACGAGCGTCGCACCGAGATCAGCATGTCCAGTGCCGAGATCAACATCGAAGATCTGATCACCCCGGAAGACGTGGTTGTTACCTTGTCTCACCAGGGCTATGTGAAGTATCAGCCGCTCTCCGACTACGAGGCCCAACGCCGCGGTGGTCGTGGCAAGTCGGCCACCCGGATCAAGGAAGAGGACTTTGTGGAGCGTCTGCTGGTGGCCAACACCCACGACACCATTCTGTGCTTCTCCACCCGTGGCAAGGTCTACTGGCTCAAGGTGTATCAGCTGCCGGAAGCGTCCCGTGGCGCCCGCGGTCGTCCGATCATCAACCTGCTGCCGCTGGATGAGGGTGAGCGCATCACCGCCATCCTGCCGGTGAAAGAATATGACGCCGACAAGTATGTCTTCTTCGCCACCGCCAACGGCACCGTGAAGAAGACCAGCCTGTCTGACTTCAGCCGCCCGCTCTCCTCCGGTATCCGTGCCATCAACCTCAAAGAGGGTGATGAGCTGATCGGGGTGGACATCACCGATGGCAGCAACGAGATCATGCTCTTCTCCGATGCGGGCAAGGTGGTTCGCTTCGCGGAAGGCAGCGGTCGCGCCGATGCCGATGCCACTGACGAGGTCGACACCGACGACGACGCCGGCAACGATGATGATGGCAGTGACAACGGCGAAGGCACCGAAAGCAAGGGCACCTTCAAGGGCGTACGTCCCATGGGTCGTACCGCTGCCGGTGTGCGCGGCATCAAGCTGGGCGCCGGTGACAAGGTGGTCTCCCTCATCGTGCCCCGTGGTGATGGTGCCATCCTCACCGCCACCGAGAACGGCTACGGCAAGCGCACCGCGCTGGACGAGTACCCGACCAAGAGCCGTGGTACCCAGGGCGTCATCTCCATCAAGGTGGATGAGCGCAACGGCAAGGTGATCGATGCAATCCAGGTCGAAGATACCGACCAGATCATGCTGATCACCAACGGCGGTACCCTGGTACGTACCCGGGTGTCCGAGGTGAGCGTCATCGGCCGCAACACCGGCGGTGTGCGTCTGATCCGTACCGGTGAAGACGAGACCGTGGTCGGCCTGCAGCGCGTTGCCGAGAGCGACGAAGAGGAAACCGAGGCCCTGGCTGTTGAAGGGGAGGTGTCTGAAGGCACCGACACCGCAGCGGACGCTGGCGCCGTCGATACCGGGGAGGCGGGCGACGAGTAATCGTCCCCCTTTGTCCGGTGCAAAAGAGCGACCTTGATGGTCGCTCTTTTTTTGTCCGCCTCACCGCAGGCTCTCCCCGTCCTTGTGCTTGCCCAGCAGCTCTCTTCTCTGCTGCCAGGCTCCGTCTGCCGTGCATGCAGCCCTGCCTGCCACGGCGTCATCTTCCTGATATGCAGGGCTGGCCTCATCGCATCAACACGATTCCTTCACTCGGCTGTCATGGCCCTGTCATGACGGCCAGCCATGCTGCCTGCGTTGAATGAGGCCACCACAGAGGCAGGCATCGCTTGCCAGGAGCACTGTTATGACGAGCTGGGTAATGTGGGAGATCTGGTGGAGCCGGATGTGGGGAGGGCAGGAGAAGGCGCGCCTTAGGGTGGATGAGGAGGAGGTGGCGCACGAGCCATCACGCCTGCCTGCGGAGCTGATTGCACAGCGCCACCCAGCGGGGAGCTGCCCGCCGAGACCACGGGGCTGATGGTGCTTAGAACAGACGCAACTGCTCGCCCGGGCGGATGAAGGCGGCTGTATTGAGTGCTATATGGCGCTTGCCCAGTTGCAGCCGCCTGCTGATCAGGCGAAAGCGCTGGGCGAGCAGGTCGGCAAACTGTCCTTCACCTCGCATGCGGCTACCAAAGGTGGCGCTGTTGAGTGCGCCACCCCGGCTTGCCCGCAGCTGGTTGAGGATCGCCTCTTTCTGGCCGGGATAGTGCGTATCGAGCCAGTCGCAAAAGAGGGTGGTGAGCTCGTGGGGCAATCGCAGCAAGATGTAATCCGCACAGCCCGCCCCGGCGTCGACGGCGGCCTTGATGATCTGTTCCAGTTCCGGCTCGTTGAGCCTGGGGATCATGGGGGCGGCGAGCACGCCGACCGGCACACCGGCCTTGGCCAGTCGTTCGATCACCTTGATCCGCCCAACCCCCGTGCTGGCCCTGGGCTCCAGCTGTCGCCTCAGCGTCTCATTGAGGGTGGTGACCGACACCATCACCTGGCATAACCCTTCCCGGGCCAGCTCGGTCAGCAGATCGAGGTCGCGCAGGATCATGGCGCTCTTGGTGATGAGCCCTACCGGATGGCGATGAGCCAGCATCACCGTCAGGAGTTCGCGAGTCAGGCGATAGTGGTGCTCGATGGGTTGATAGGGATCGGTATTGGCCCCCAGCACGATGGTTTGTGGCTGATAGGCTGGCTTGGCAAACTCCCGTCGCAGCAGCTCGGCAGCATTGATTTTGGCAAACAGCTTGCTCTCGAAATCCAGCCCGGGGGAGAGCTCAAGGTAGGCGTGGCTGGGTCTGGCATAGCAGTAGATGCAGCCATGCTCGCACCCCTGATAGGGATTGATGGAGCGACCGAAGGGAAGATCCGGCGAATCGTTGTAGCTGATGATGCTGCGGGCGCTGATCTCCGTCACCTCGGTGCGGGGAGCGCTGGCGGCAAATGCCGCGTCCCAGTCGCTCTGACTCCAGCCGTCGTCAACTGGTTCGATTTGCGGGCCGCTGAAGCGGTGCTCGACATTGTGGTTCGCGCCTCGTCCTGCCATCACATCACCAATGCACTGTTTATATATACAGTTATTTTGCTGTGTAGCCCGTCAAACTGCAAGTTCGCAAAGAGCGACCCCATGAAAGAGGGTGAACCCGGGTGATCTCCTGCTTGATCTGTTGCTACATTTCGTTTACATAGACGAAATGCGAACCAGATCACGGAAAATGTCATGCAACCTACTATCGCCCGCTGGCTCTTCATCGCCCTCATTGCGCTGGTCATCTGGCGTCTGATCCCGCTCTCCACCGAGCAGGAGCTGGCGGCGGCCAACCGCGCCTGGCGGACAGGGCACTTTGATGAGGCGACCCGGATCTGGTCGCCCCTGGCGGAGCAGGGCCAGCCACGGGCACAGGCGCTGATGGGTTGGAGCCATGAAGTGGGGCAGGGGAGCGAGCAGGATATGGATCGCGCCATCCGACTCTATCGTCAGGCTGCGCAGGCGGGGGACGCTGTCGGCCAGTATCGGCTGGGAGAGGTCTATCTGCGCGGGGCCGGGGTGAAGCGGGATCTGCACGAGGCGTTTCGCTGGATGCAGCTGGCAGCCAGAAACGGTGATGTGCCCGCCATGCTGAAGGTGGGCATCCTGCACCTGATGGGGGTCAACGGGCGGGTTGAACTGGCCGAGGCGAAGCAGTGGCTCTATCAGGCCTCGCAAAAGGGCAACAAGATGGCACTCCAGGTGTTGCAGGAGATGGCGCTGGCCGAGGAGGGACGCAGCGCCTTCGATTTCAATGGCCACTCTTTTCTGAACGCCGGTTAGGGATCAACGGCTGGCGGTGGCTTTGCCGGGCGTCACGTCGGTGACATAGAGGGTACTGCGCTCGGCACTGTGGACGATGCTGCATACCTCCCGCTTGCAGCCATCGCCCAGGATCACCAGCTCACCGATATGGACGGGACAGTGAGTCGTGAGAAGGTGATCCGGATGAACCAGCTTTTCTGCATGCTCCGGAAATGAAATGTCGTAGGTGTACATCATGCTCTCCTTGCTTTGGCTGACGCCTCAATCTGGTACAGGGTATGGCAGCAGAAGGGCGCCCTCGCAAGTAGGACAGGTTGACACCCGCGCTTAGGCGGTATGCAAAATCGCCAAGACAGCTTGTCTGGGTTGTCGCGTCTGATACAATCCCCCGCTGTACCTCTCAATGGATGGCCTTGCACACGCCATATGGTGTGCCACTGCCGTGTACCAACCGTATTGTGAACGGTGAAACTCGGGAGTGAACAGCTGGACATGAAAGGGTTTCTCCAACCTGCATGTGGCCTTTGGTAGGGGTCACCACTGTATAAGGAAACACCTAATGCCAATCATTACTCTGCCTGACGGCAGCCAACGTCAATTTGCCCACGCCGTTTCCGTCATGGATGTGGCCGCGGACATCGGTCCCGGTCTCGCCAAGGCGTGCATTGCCGGTCGGGTAAACGGTGAACTGGTGGATGCCTGCGAGCTGATCGAAGCCGATTCCTCCCTGGCCATTATCACCGCCAAAGACGAAGAAGGTCTGGACATTCTGCGCCACTCCTGTGCTCACCTGCTGGGTCATGCCATCAAGCAACTCTGGCCCCAGACCAAGATGGCCATCGGTCCCGTCATCGACAACGGTTTCTACTATGACATCGATCTCGACCGCACCCTGACCGACGAAGATCTGGCTGCCCTGGAAGAGCGCATGCTGGCGCTGGCCGCCAAGGATTACGACGTCATCAAGAAGAAGGTCTCCTGGCAGGAAGCGCGCGACGTGTTCGAAGCCCGTGGCGAGACCTACAAGGTCGAGATCCTGGATCAGAACATTGCCCGTGATGACCAGCCCGGTCTGTATCATCACGAAGAGTACATCGACATGTGTCGCGGCCCGCACGTGCCCAACATGCGTCATTGCCACCACTTCAAGTTGCAGAAGATGTCCGGCGCCTACTGGCGCGGCGACTCCAACAACAAGATGCTGCAGCGCATCTACGGCACCGCCTGGGCCGACAAGAAGCAGCTCAAGGCCTATTTGCAGCGTCTGGAAGAGGCCGCCAAGCGCGACCACCGCAAGATAGGCAAGCAGCTCGACCTGTACCACATGCAGGAAGAAGCTCCGGGCATGGTGTTCTGGCACAACGATGGTTGGACCATTTTCCGCGAGTTGGAAACCTTCATCCGTGGCAAGCTCAAAGAGTACGACTATCAGGAAGTGAAAGGCCCCTTCATGATGGATCGCGTGCTGTGGGAGCGTTCAGGTCACTGGGAGAAATACGCCCAGGCCATGTTCACCACCCAGTCCGAAAACCGCGAGTACGCCATCAAGCCGATGAACTGCCCGGGTCACGTGCAGATTTTCAACCAGGGTCTGAAATCCTACCGCGATCTGCCGTTGCGCATGGCCGAGTTCGGCTCCTGCCACCGCAACGAGCCGTCAGGCTCCCTGCACGGCCTGATGCGGGTACGGGGTTTCACCCAGGATGACGCCCACATCTTCTGTACCGAAGAGCAGATCATGGAAGAGGTGTCTGCGTGCATCCGCATGGTCTATGACGTCTACGGCACCTTCGGTTTCGAAAACATCGTGGTCAAGCTCTCGACCCGTCCGGAGCAGCGTATCGGCTCTGATGAAGCCTGGGATCGTGCCGAGGCCGCGCTGGCCGAGGCGTTGGAACTCAACGGCCTGAAGTACGACCTGCAACCGGGCGAGGGGGCTTTCTACGGTCCCAAGATCGAGTTCACCCTGCACGATTGCCTTGATCGTGCCTGGCAGTGTGGTACCGTGCAGCTCGACTTTGCCCTGCCGGGCCGTCTTGGCGCCACCTATGTGGGCGAAGACAACGAGCGCCACATCCCCGTGATGATCCACCGCGCCATTCTGGGCTCGCTGGAGCGCTTCATCGGGATCCTGACGGAAGAGTACGCCGGTCTGTTCCCGACCTGGCTGGCTCCGACCCAGGCCGTGGTCATGAATATCACGGATAACCAGGCCGATTATGCTGTGAAAGTTGCCAAGGCATTGAATGATGCGGGCCTTCGCGCAAAAGCGGACTTGAGAAATGAGAAGATTGGCTTTAAAATCCGCGAGCATACTTTGAAGCGAGTACCCTTCATGCTGGTCTGCGGCGACAAAGAAGTAGAAGCCGGCAAGATTGCAGTGCGTACTCGTAAAGGGGCTGACCTGGGCTCTTATCCTGTTGAAGAGCTGATTGCTCTGTTGACCCAGGAAGTTCAGACCCGCGGACAAAAGAAAGTGGAGGAATAAGCTATAAAAGGCGGAAAAAAACTGGGCAAGCAACCGCAAGCCCGCGCTCACCGGATCAATGAAGAGATCCGTCTGAAAGAAGTTCGTCTGACTGGTCTGGATGGTGAAGCCATTGGCATCACCTCCATTCAGGATGCGCTGAACTTGGCCCTTGAGGCAGGAGTGGATCTGGTCGAGATCAGTCCGAACGCTGAGCCGCCCGTTTGCCGGATCATGGATTACGGCAAATTCCTCTACGAAAAGAGCAAGACCACCAAAGAACAGAAGAAAAAGCAGAAAGTCGTCCAGGTCAAGGAAATCAAATTCCGTCCTGGCACAGACGAAGGCGACTATCAGGTAAAACTACGCAACCTGGTTCGCTTTCTGGAAGACGGGGACAAGGCAAAGGTCACTCTGCGCTTCCGTGGTCGTGAAATGGCCCACCAGGATCTTGGTATCAAGGTTCTCGAGCGCGTCAAGAACGATCTGGAAGAGCTGGCCGTAGTCGAATCGTTCCCGAAAGTCGAAGGCCGTCAAGCTGTGATGGTCCTCGCACCCAAGAAGAAATCTTAAGGCCCACAAGAAATTGACTCATGGGGCTGGCCCCATGAGTCGGTTCGCCTTGCGATTTTGTTGTCACTCACAATGCGGAGTATGAAATGCCGAAGATGAAAACCAACCGGGGCGCCGCAAAGCGCTTCAAGAAGACTGGCTCAGGTCGCTTCAAGTGCAAGCACAACCACCTGCGTCACATCCTGACCAAGAAGAGCAGCAAGCGTAAGCGTCAGCTGGGACCGAAGTTCTTTGTTTCCGCTGCCGACCACAAACGTGTTGTCGCTTGTCTGCCGTACGCATAAGGGGGGATGTGAAAAATGCCAAGAGTTAAACGTGGTGTGACTGCTCGCGCTCGTCACAAGAAAGTAATGAAAGCCGCCAAGGGTTACTACGGCGCCCGTTCCCGTGTCTACCGCGTAGCGGTACAAGCGGTAACCAAAGCTGGTCAGTATGCCTACCGTGACCGTCGCCAGAAGAAGCGTCAGTTCCGTCAACTGTGGATTGCGCGTATCAACGCTGCAGCCCGTCAGAACGGCCTGTCCTACAGCCGTCTGATCGACGGTCTGAAGAAGGCTTCCATCGAGATCGATCGCAAGATCCTGTCCGATATCGCCGTTCACGACAAGCTGGCTTTCACCGCCCTGGTTGAAAAAGCTAAAGCAGCTCTGGTCTAATCCAGCTCTGTTATAAAAATAAAGGAGGCTCAGGCCTCCTTTTTTGTTGCTCATTTTTGAGCGTGGGCAGGCAGCATGCCGCGGTCATAAATGCTTTATCCTTCCATATGCCAACAAACTAGAACAAACAACGCTTGTCTCAATCCTGTTGCATCTGGCTTGTGGCTTTATCCATATAACAAAATGATTTGCAGGGAGAAAAGCCCGTCATAACTATGGTCAGCCAAGGGGCTTTTTTTGTATTATTCCCCTCTTGACCTTATTTAGCCTAAAGGCTCCTGTTCCGGGAGTGGTGACGAGGAAGACATGCAACAGCTTGAAGAAGTAGTCGGCCAGGCCAAGGCCGAAATTGAGGGCGTAAGCGACATCGCCGCCCTTGACGAAATCCGGGTCAAATATCTGGGTAAAAAGGGCTTTTTTACCGAGCAGATGAAGGGCCTGGGCGCCCTGTCCGCTGAAGAGCGTCCCGCCGCGGGCGCCGTGATCAACCAGGCCAAACAGCAGGTTCAGGATGCCCTGAACGCGCGTCGTGAAGCCCTCGAGGTCGCCGTGCTGAACCAGAAGCTGGCCGCCGAGACCATCGACGTCAGCCTGCCGGGCCGCCGCATCGAGAATGGCGGTCTGCACCCGGTGACCCGTACCATCGAGCGCATCGAGCGCCTGTTTGGCGAGATGGGCTTCAAGGTTGCCCGTGGTCCCGAGATTGAAGATGGCTTCCACAACTTCGATGCCCTGAATATCCCGGCTCACCACCCGGCGCGTACCGATCACGACACCTTCTACTTCAATCCTGATCTGATGCTGCGTACTCATACCTCCGGTGTGCAGATCCGCACCATGGAACATCAGCAGCCGCCGATCCGCATCATCGCGCCGGGCCGCGTCTATCGTAACGACTACGACATGACCCACACCCCGATGTTCCACCAGGTCGAAGGCCTGCTGGTTGACGAGCATGCCAGCTTTACCGAGCTGAAAGGCATCCTGCACGACTTCCTGCGCAACTACTTCGAGGAAGACTTGACGATTCGCTTCCGTCCTTCCTATTTCCCGTTCACCGAGCCGAGCGCCGAAGTGGACGTGATGGGCAAGAACGGCAAGTGGCTGGAAGTGCTGGGCTGCGGCATGGTGCACCCGAACGTGCTGCGTTCGGTCGGCATCGATCCGGAAAAATACTCCGGCTTTGCCTTCGGCATGGGCGTTGAGCGCCTGACCATGCTGCGTTACGGGGTCAATGACCTGCGTGCCTTCTTCGAAAACGACCTGCGCTTCCTCAAGCAGTTCAAGTAAGGGCGAGAGAACATGAAATTCAGTAAATCCTGGGTGATGGAGTGGGTCCGCACCGAGTTGAGTGACAATGTACTGGCCGAGCAGATCACCATGGCCGGTCTGGAAGTGGACGCCGTGGAAGCGGTGGCCGGCCAGTTCAACAATGTGGTGGTGGGTGAAGTGGTCGAGTGCGCCCAGCACCCGGACGCCGACAAGCTGCGGGTGACCAAGGTCAATGTGGGCGAGGCCGAGCTGCTGGACATCGTCTGCGGTGCGCCGAACTGCCGCGCCGGCCTCAAAGTGTGCGTGGCCAAGGTCGGGGCGACCCTGCCGGGTGATTTCACCATCAAGAAAGCCAAGCTGCGCGGCCAGCCGTCCCACGGCATGCTCTGCTCCTTCAGCGAGCTGGGCATCGACGTCGAGGCTGATGGCATCATCGAGCTGCCGCTGGATGCCCCCATCGGGACCGATATCCGTGAATACCTCGCGCTTAACGACGTCAGCATCGATGTGGATCTGACCCCAAACCGTGCCGACTGCCTAGGCATCGCGGGTCTGGCCCGTGAAATCGGCGTGCTCAACAGCGTGGACGTGGTCGAGCCGACCTGGGCGCCGGCTGTTGCCACTATCGATGCTACCTTCCCGATCCGGGTTGAAGCGCCGGCAGATTGCCCCCGTTATCTGGGCCGTGTCATCAAGGGGCTGAACCTGCACGCCCAGAGCCCGCTCTGGATGCAGGAGAAGCTGCGCCGTGGCGGTATTCGTTCCATCGACGCCATCGTTGACATCACCAACTACCTGCTGCTGGAATACGGTCAGCCGATGCACGCCTTCGATCTGGCGACGCTTGAAGGGGAACTGGTGGTGCGCCGCGCCAAGGCCGACGAGCCCATGACCCTGCTTGATGGCAACGAGGTGAAGCTCAAAGATACTACTCTGGTGATTGCCGATGCCAAAGGCCCTGCCTGCATGGCCGGCATCTTCGGCGGCGATCGCACCGGTGTCTCCGAGACCACCACCGACATCCTGCTGGAGTGCGCCTTCTTCGCGCCGCTCTCCATCACCGGCCGTGCCCGTGCCTACGGTCTGCATACCGATTCTTCCCACCGCTTCGAGCGCGGGGTGGATCCCGAGCTGCAGGCCAAGGTGATGGATCGTGCCACCCGTCTGCTGCTGGACATCTGCGGCGGTGAAGCGGGTCCGGTCATCGAAGTCAAATCCGATGCCCATCTGCCCAAGGCTGCCCCCATCAAGCTGCGCCGCACCAAGCTCGACAAGGTGATCGGCATCAGCGTGGCGGATGCGCAGGTGGTCGAAATTCTGACTCGTCTGGGCATGCAGGTAACCGTGGATACTGACGGCTGGACCGCGCTGGCTCCCTCCTGGCGTTTCGACATTGCCATCGAGGAAGACCTCATCGAGGAAGTGGCCCGCATCTACGGCTACAACAACATACCGAATCTCAAACCCGCCGCATCCCTCGCGATGGTGGAGCAGGCTGAAGGGCAGGTGACCCTGAAGCGGGTGCGCGACCTGCTGGTTGACCGCGGTTTCCAGGAAGCGATCACCTACAGCTTCGTGGATCCCAAGACCCAGCAGACCCTGTTCCCGCAGAGCGATGCCATCGTGTTGCCGAACCCGATCTCGGTCGAGATGTCCGCCATGCGCGTCTCTCTGTTCCCGGGTCTGGTGCAGGCGGTGGTCTACAACCAGAACCGTCAGCAGCCGCGCGTGCGCCTGTTCGAGCAGGGCCTGCGTTTCATCAAGGACGAGAATGCCGAGAACGGCATCCGTCAGGAGCCCATGCTGGCCGGCATCATCACCGGCAACCAGGGGGACGAGCACTGGGATGTCAAGGCCCGTCCCGTCGACTTCTTCGATCTGAAGGGTGACCTGGAAGCGGTACTGGATCTGACTGCAGAAGGGGCTACCTTCACCTTCGAGCGCACCGAGCACAGTGCCCTGCATCCGGGCCAGAGCGCAGCCATTCTGCGCAATGGCGTCGTGATCGGCCACATCGGCGTGATCCACCCGAGCCTCGAGAAGAAGCTGGGGCTCAAGAGCCGCGCTGTCATGTTCGAGCTGGAGCTGGACAAACTGACGCCGGCCAAGGTGCCGGTTGCTGCCGAAGTATCCAAGTTCCCGGCCAACCGTCGCGATATCGCCGTGGTGGTTGACAGACAGATCCTGGCAGGCGACGTTCTGGCAGTAATTAAAAAAGTTGGCGGAAATCAGTTAGTTGGAATAAACTTGTTCGACGTATACCAGGGCGCTGGTATGGCAGAGGACAAGAAGAGCCTGGCCATCAGCCTGGTGTTGCAAGACACCCAGCGCACCCTGGAGGAGAAAGAGATCGCCGAGACCGTGGACAATGTCGTGCGGGCCCTCGGTGAAGAGTTGAATGCATCCTTGAGGGATTGATCTATGGCGCTTACCAAAGCCGACATTGCAGAGCACCTGTTCACCCAGCTTGGGATGAGCAAGCGTGAAGCCAAAGATATGGTGGAAGCCTTCTTTGAGGAGATCAGACAGGCGCTCGAGCGTGGCGAACAGGTCAAGATTTCCGGCTTCGGTAACTTCGATCTTCGCGAGAAGAACCAGCGTCCCGGACGCAACCCCAAGACGGGGGAGGATATTCCCATCAGTGCCCGTCGCGTGGTGACCTTCCGGCCCGGCCAGAAGCTCAAGGCCAGGGTAGAAAATGTTGAACCCAACGAGTGACAAAAAGCCAGGCAATCGCCTGGCTTTTCCATTCCGATGATAAAAATCCTTCTGCTGTCCGGCGCGCTGCTGACCTTGCCACTGCGTGCCGCCATACTCCCGCTGTCACCGGATGCCCAGGCTTATGCCGATTCGCTCACCGGACTGACCTTCTGTTACCCGGCCCTGCAACGTCCTCCCTATCTGGAGGCGGAGGGGGGCTTGCTCATCGATCGCATGACGCGGTTGGCAGAGCTGTTGCCGGTACCGGTACATGTCGAGAAGCGGCCGAGCTGGGCAGCCATGACGCAGGATCTGCTGAACGGGCGCTGCGATCTCATTCCTCACGTCGGGCCTGCCCGGTCGAACTCGAGCGATACCGTCTTGAGCCGGGCCATGATGGAAGCGGAGTCCGCCATCCTCTATCGGGGTGAGCTCGATCAGGCGCAGTTTCTGGTGTCACCCATCTGGCAGGCCCAGGAGACCCTGAAGCGTCTCTATCCTGGTTCATCCCAGCAACTGCTGACCGATGCCGAGAACTGGTATGGTGCCCTGGTGGCCGGCAAGGGCAGCGCCTATCTCGGCGATTATCTGCAACTGCGCTACCTGATGCGGGAATTCCCGGATGAAGGGCTGCGCCTTCGCCGTCTTCGCAGCGATGATCTGGTCATCAGTTACCGGCTGATGATGCGCAACCAGCCCGAGTTGCTGGAGCTGGTGGATACGGCCATCCGCTATTTGCCGCCGGGCAGTCTCTACCGGGATCTGGGCAAGTATCTGCCTCAGGGTGAGCAGGATGTGAATCCTCTGCATTTTACCGACAAGGAGCAGGCCTGGCTGGTCGGCAAGGCCCACACCATCAAGATGGTGGCGGATCCCGGCTTCATGCCATACAGCGGTGTCAACCAGCAGGGAGAGCTCATTGGCTGGAGTGCGGATGTCTTGCGGGAAGTGAGTCGGCAGACAGGGCTGCGCTTCGAGCTGGTGCCCGCCGCCAGCCGGGAGGAGGCGTTGGCATTGCTGCGCAGTGGCGATGCCGCCATGATGGTCGGGCTGATGGAGTCCGCCGCCCTGAACAAGGAGTTCGACTTCACCCGGATGGTGGCGACCAGCCGCTATGCTCTGGTCAGTCGCAGCAAGAGGGGGCCTGCCTCCCTCGCGGACGTCAGTGGCAAGGTGGTGGTCCCGAGAATGCTCTATGATCCCGGCCTGCTTGCCCGGTTCGGCCAGCATGAGTGGGAGGTGACCGACAACCTGCTGCAGGGATTGGCGGCGGTGCGGCATGGGGATGCCCAGGCCATGCTAGCGGAGTTGTACCAGCTCCAATATCCCATTCGAAACAACCAGTTGAGCGAGCTGACCATCACCGAATTGCCGGAGCGTTTCGGCCTCGGTTTTGCCATCCGGCCGGAACAGACCAGCCTGGCAGGGGTGCTGGATCAGAGCCTGATGACCCTCAATGATCGGCAGGTAGACGAGCTGGTGCAACGCTGGCGCCGCCTGGTGGTCAACCAGCAGGAAGGGGTCAGCTACGGTTTCTGGCTTGGCTCCGTGTTGCTGGCACTGCTGATCAGCATGGCGGTGATCTGGTCAGTCTGGCGATCCCGCCAGCAACTGGCCCAGGAGGCCCGCGAGCGTCACAAGGTAGAGCAGGCGCTGGCGCTGGAAAGCAAGTTCAGGGAGTCTCTCTTCCAGGCGCTCCCCGTTCCCGTGTTCTTGCGCAATGACAAGGGGGAGGTGATCAAGCGCAACAAGCGGGCCAAGCGCATGGAGGCGCGCTACGCCGCCGATCTGGTGCTGCCCGCGCCCCAGTTGCAGGGCGCCGAAGGGGAGCTGGCGCTGCACGAGCAGGTCTACTCCTATGCCCAGATCCCTTTGCGACTGGGGCCCCAGGCACCGGCAGGGGATCTTATCGCCCTCTCTGACATCAGCGCTCTACGCGAACGTACCCGCCTGCTGCGTCAGGCGGAGCGGCGCCTGCGCGCCCTCACCAATACGGTGCCCGGTGTGGTGTTGCAATTCACCCTGCTGGGGGGAGCCATCACCCGGGTGGAGTTTGTGAGCCGGGGCAGTCACGAGCTGCTGGGGCTGGCGAGCCAGCAGATCCGGGTCAATCCCAACGAGACCCTGACTCGCATCTCCCACCAGGACAGGCGCGAGATGCGAGCCCCCATGCTGGCCATGCTGCAAGCCGGACGACCTTTCTCCCATCTGCTGCGCTATCAGCACCCCGCCAAGGGAACCCGCTGGCTGCAATTTTCCGGCAGGGGGCGCCGTCAGGGGGAGGGGTGGCGGATCTACGGGGTGGTGCAGGATGTGACGGCCAGGGTGGAGCAGGAGCACTCCCTGCAGCTTTCCCACGAGCAGGCCCAGCAGGCCGTGCTTGCCAAGGGGCGCTTCCTGGCCGCCGTGAGCCACGAGATCCGCACCCCCATGAACGCCATGCTCGGCCTGCTGGAGTGGCTCGAACAGACCGAACTCAATGCAGAGCAGGCCTCGGTTCTGGCCCATGTCAGACAGGCGGGCAATGAACTGCTCGGACTGCTCAATGACGTGCTTGACTTCAGCCGCAACGAGACGCGCCAGTTGCGCCTCTCCGTGCAGCCCACGGATCTGGTGGAGCTGTGCGAGCACGTGGCGGCGGTGCACTGGTCCAAGGCGCGATCCCGCCATCTGCAACTGCGCCTGGCGCTCGACCCGGCGCTGCCCGCCTTGATGGAACTCGATCCCCACCGGGTGCAACAGGTGTTGCACAACCTGCTCTCCAACGCCATCAAGTTCAGCGAGCGGGGAGAGGTGGTACTCTGGGCCAGGCGGCAAGGGGAGTGGATTTTGTGCGGGGTGGATGACGAGGGCCCCGGGATCAGTGCCGAGCTGTTGCCCCGGTTGTTCCAGCCCTTCGAGCAAGGGGAGGAGCCTGGCCAGCCCAGAGCCCAGGGGACCGGGCTTGGGCTGGCCATCTGTCGCCAGCTGATGGAACAGATGGGGGGCGAGATCCGGGTCGAACCTCTGGCTCGCGGGGGCAGCCGTTTCCTCTGTTCCTTGCCCCTCAGACATGCGCAGGAGAAGACGCCCTGGCAACCGCGCGTCAAGACGGTCTCCCTGCAACTGTTGCCCGGGGAGCTCGAATATATGCGGGCCTGGCTCGCAGCGTTTGGCGTGGCCGAGGATCCGGCGGCACCTTGCCTTGGGGCCATGCAGGACGATGGGGGCTTGCGCGCCTGGTACTGGCAGGGGGAACCCTGGATCCCGGGCTCCGTGGTCAGCCTGCTGCAACCCAGACTCGTCCGTGGCGCCGAGGAGATCACAGACCTGCCGGGGGCAGGCAGGCGGGTGTTGCTGGTGGAAGATCACGAAGTGAACAGAATGCTGATCAGCATGCAGCTGGGGCAGCTGGGTGCCCGGGTATTGAGTGCGGCCAATGGCCGTCTGGCACTGGACATCCTGCAATCGGAGTCGGTGGATCTGGTGCTGACGGACCTGCAGATGCCGGTGATGGACGGCGCCGAGCTCTGCAGGCAATTGCACGCCGATGAACGCTGGCAGCATCTACCCGTCTACGTGATCACCGCGGATCTCAGCGAGCAGGCGGCGCAGCGACTGGCGGAATGCGGCTGTCAGGGCTATCTGGACAAACCCGTCTTGCTCAGGGATCTGGCCGTACTGCTTCGTACCGTCTTTGGCCCCCATGACGGGGGGAAGGCACCGCAGCCAACGGCAGCCCTTTCCCTGCCAGTCTCCCTCAGCCCGGCCCTCGTTGACATCTATCTGGCATCGGTTCACCAGGATCTGGCCGACATTGAGCGGTGTGTCACACAAGGGGACGAGAAGGCCCTCAATACGGCTTTACACAAGATGAAGGGGGCCGCCAAAATGGTGGGGGCTACCCCCCTGGTAGAGGTGATCGACCGTTGGCAGGAGGCCCCCGGGCATCCCCTTGGAGCCGCCTTGAGGCAGTGCGTGGAAGAGGTCTGCCGACAACTGGGCGAGAGAGCATGACATGATCATCACAGATGAAGAGTTGATGGCCTTGCTGGAGTCTGATGACAGCCAGGAGCCAACGTTTTACCCGGTCAGCGTCTATGCCCTGGACGCCGTCTCCCATCAGGCGGTCAAGGGGGCGGGCCTGCCGGCCTATGCCAATCTGCACCGCACCCGACCCGATGCCGGCTGGCAATGGGAAGGGCTGTTTGCCGCCGGGGCCATCGCCCTGTTTGATCCTGCCTCTCATCAGGGGGCCGACTATCTGCCTCATCTGCTGGCTCCCGGGGCGGGGATCTATCGCCTCAGCGATCCCTGGCTCGAGGGGTTGCAGGCACGGGAGCAGGGGTGGCGTGCCTGGCTCGCCCAGTGCCAGATCCTGCTGCTCGAAGATCACCCCTTCCAGGGAGCCTGTATTCAGCAGGAGATCCAGGGACTGGGGTTGCCCTGCCATTGGGTTCAGGATGGCGAAGGGTGCCTCAAGGCGCTGGAAGAGGGGGGCGTGAGATTGCTTATCTGTGATCTCAGTCTGGCGGAGCAGGATGCCATCAGCCTGCTGATGAGCCATCCCCAGTATCGCCACAGCGGTCTACCCATCATCCTGCTCTCCGCTCATGATCAGACCCTGATAGACGGCGCCCGGCGTCTCCTGCACGATGCGGGTTTCAACGTGCTGGCCGCCCTGGCCAAGCCGCTGCAAAGCGACGATCTGCTGCGTCTGCTCAAGATGCTCTATCTTGGCCCCCAGCGTCAGCGCAGGCTGGGCGGGCTCAAGCGCACCGTGCGTAGCTGGCAGGGAGAGGCGAGAGGACAGCTTGGGCTGCTGGCAGATGCGGCCTCCTGCACGCTGCCTATCTGGCTGAGCCTGAGCGGCCTTTCCCCTCACTGGGAGCCGCTCAAGCTCTGGCTCGAGCAGCATGGACGAGAAGCAAGCGAGCTGACCCTGGTCATCCACCGACGGGATCACCTGCTGAGCCAGGCGGACCGTTTCGCCCTGGTACTGCAGGCGAGCCTCGCGGGGGCCAGACTCGCGCTGCTGCTCGATCATGCCCAGCACCTGCCGTTTGATCTCATCGAGCGTCTGCCGTTGCAATCCCTGCTGCTCGGGCAACACCTGCTGCCCGAGCTGGAGGCGATGGCAGCCGACTCCTTGCTGGCCCGCTTCATCCAGCGTTCCCGGGAGCTTGGCATCGCGCTCTACCTCGACGACCCCTTCAACCTGCAGGATGCCGCCCAGTGGCAGGATCGCGGCATGGCAGGGCGCTGGTAAATGGCTCGCTATCTTTGCTGGCCGCTCGATGAGCCGCGCTTGTGGCAGGGAATGTCGGGTTGGACGGCTCCCGCCTCACGGGCCGCCCTGCCGATGACGATGGTGGTGGGGGGGTTGACTTGCCGCTTGCAGGAGCTGGCGGGCAGCGACCCGAAGCGAATAAGCGCGGCTTATGACGCCCTGAGCGAGCAGAGCGTCTATTTGCGCTTCATGCGGGCCAAGCAGCCTGCGACGGCCGAGCAGCTCGCCTTCTTTCTCGACTACCCCAGAGAACCCCAGATAGGATTGCTGCTGACCGACGAGCAGGGGGCGCCGCTTGCCATGGCCCAGTCCGTTCGCCGGCGCCTGCACCCGGACAGGGCCGAGTTCTCCTGCATCGTCGCGGATCATTTTCAGCATCGCGGCGCCGGGCGTCGCATCCTGCTGGCGCTTGCGCGGCTGGCATACGGGGAGGGGATCCGGGAGTGGACGGCGGAAGTGCTCGGCCAGAATCGCCCCATGCTGGCTCTGCTCAAGGGGCTCGGGTTGCCACTTACCCTGGTGACAGGACGGGAGATGGTCTTTGCCAGGCTGGATCTCGCGCCCATGGCGAGCTTTGTGTTCCCATCGGCCTAAGACCAAGGGCGAATGGGCCGCTTCTTGCTCCTGTGCTAAGGTCAGCCTGTTACCCGTTGGAGGAGAACAACCATGGTGCAGTCAGCCAAACATATCGTGATCCTCACCGGTGCCGGCATCTCGGCCGAATCCGGTATCAAGACCTTCCGGGCCTGTGATGGCCTGTGGGAAGAGCACAGGGTGGAGGACGTGGCCACCCCTGAAGGCTATGCGCGGGATCCCGAACTGGTACAACGTTTCTACAATGCGCGGCGCCATCAGTTGCAGCGCGCCGAGATCCACCCCAATCCGGCCCACTATGCATTGGCCCGTCTGGAGCGCCTGCTGCCGGGGCGCGTCACCCTGGTCACCCAGAACATCGACAACCTGCACGAGAGTGCCGGCAGCAAGAACCTCATCCACATGCACGGCGAGTTGCTCAAGGCCCGCTGCCCGGGCTCGGGTCAGGTGATCGAGTGGCGCGGGGATCTCCATCAGGAAGAGCTGTGTTCCTGCTGCCAGTTTCCCCACCCGCTGCGCCCCCATGTGGTCTGGTTCGGGGAGATGCCCCTCGGGCTTGACCGCATCTACTCGGCCCTGGCCCAGTGCGATCTCTTCATCTCCATCGGGACCTCCGGGGCGGTCTACCCTGCCGCCGGATTCGTCCATGAGGCCGGCCTGAACGGTGCCCATACGGTGGAGCTCAATCTGGAGCCGAGCGAAGTGGGCAGCCAGTTTGATGAAAAACGTTATGGTCCGGCTTCCTTGCTGGTGCCCGCTTTTGTGGATGAACTCCTGCAAAGTTGCGGTGTGCATCAGCCTCTCTCCGTCGAGGGCCATAACTGGATGGAGATGCGCGGCCCATAATTATTGATTTTTCACACAGTTGCATTGACCCACTGAAATCGCCACACTGACACCTAACTTCAAGATGCAGCTGGCACAACATGTCATGAACTTTCCAACGCGCGGGATGGCCTCTCTCCTGCTGGTGCTTTTCTCGTTCGGTACCCAGGCTTCCTCCTCTTCGCTATTGCAACTGATCCTGCCGGACAAGCGGGAAATCACCCTGGATGAGGCGGCGTTGGCCGCCTTGCCACAAGTGGAGTTCGAGACGGCGACGCCCTGGACCCTCGGCACTCACCGCTATCGTGGCCCGACCCTGAAGAGCGTGCTGGCGGCGCAGCAGGTGGATAGTGCCAGCGCCATCGATGTCGCCGCACTCAATGGCTACCAGCAGCGGGTCGATCTCTCCCTGTTTGCCAAGGTGCCGCTGACCCTGGTGCGTTACCAGGATGACAAACCGCTCACCCGTCGCAATAAAGGGCCGCTCTGGCTGCTGGTCCCCCTCTCGGCCCATCCCGACATGGATGTGTCCGCCATCCACAACAACATGGTCTGGCAGGTGATCCGCATCGAGGTTGTCCCGTGACGCGACGACAGCGAGATAACCTGCTGCTTGCAGCCATTTCCCTGCTGTTTCTCTTCTCGTCCCTCTGGGGGCTGCTGCTGCAGAGTCGGCACGAGCAGCTCGTTGACATGTTCTACCGCAACACCCACTGGAACATCAGCCAGGTAATGCAGGAGTCCCAGCGATTTCTCTATGATGTGCGCCTCTACCGTGCCGGGGCGCTCGACATGGCGGCCCTGAGCCTGGATTACGACCTGCTGTGGAACCGGCTGGATGTGTTCCTGATCAGTACCGAGACCGCCGATGCGCGGGCGAGGCATGGGTTGGGGGAGGTGCTTGAACGGCTCTTTGACGAACTCAAGGGGCTGGATCCCCAGATGCAGTCCGGGGAGCTGAAGAGGGGGAAAGCCCTCGATCTTGCCCTCGTCCGGCTGACCGGCTTGACCCATCAGGTGGAGCAGATTGGGGATCAGATCCTCTCCGGCCAGGAGCGGGAAGCCTCCCTCAACCAGTTGCGCCAGAGCCTGTTCTGGATCCAGATCTGGCAGTTGATCCTGCTGGTGATGGGCTGTGTGCTGGTATTTGCCCTCATTCGGACCAATCTGCAGAATCGTCGCCTCTCCCTGCTCGATCCCATGACCCGGCTTGGCAACCGTCGGGCCTTGCAGGGGCAGCTCAGGCAATCCCTGCTGCAAGACCGGGTCCAGGCGCTGGCGGTGCTGGATCTGAAGCGGTTCAAGCAGGTCAATGATCTGCTCGGATACCAGGTTGGTGATCGCCTGCTGCAGGCGGTCTCGGCCCGGTTGCGTCAGGCATGCCCCGGCCGTGCGTACCGGTTGGGGGGCGATGAGTTCGCCGTGGTGCTGGACGACGAAGAGGGAGATCTCGATGCCCGCATGGCCGCCATGGTGAGTCTGTTGCAGTTTGAGTTTGTGACCCGGGAAAGCAGCTTTGATCTGGCGTGTCGCTTCGGAGTGGCCAGGCGCGAGGGTGGCGAGGATGCCGATGAGCTATTGGAGCATGCCATATTGGCATTGAACGAGGCCAAGCGTGAGGGGACCACCCTGGTGTGGTATCAGAGTGCGATGAAGGCTGATCTCCACATGGCCCAGCGGCAGCTGCACCAACTGCGGGAATGGCTGGCGGGGGCCGCCCCTTCACCCCTGGAGACCCTCTGCGAGCCGATGAGAGACGAGCAGGGCGTGCAGGTAACGGCGGTCAGCCTGCGCTGGCGGGTGAGCCAGCAGCCCTGTGACGTGGGCTGGATGCAGGAGCGTGGTGTCCTTGGGCCCGTGATGGCGCGATGGCTGACAGAAGAGCCATGCAGTGGCACCTTGCTGGTAAGGCTTCATCAGCCTGCCCAGCTGGCCCCTCTGCTGGCGAGCCTGCCCCCCTTGCCACAGGGGAGGCTGATCCTGGCATTGCCTGCGCTGATACAGGATGCCACCCTGCTTGAGAAGATGCGCGAGTGTGGCTGCATGCTGGCGCTGAGCGAGCTTGGCAGCAGCGCCCCCGAACTGCTGCAAGCGGGCTGGCCAATTCGCTACTGGCTGCCAGCACCCTCCGGGTACGAGGCGCTGCTCCAGCCGTTGGCAACGGCGCTGGGGCTGCTGCGCCTGGCTCCCCGGGGAGAGGCGCAGCAAGAGGATGATCTCAAGCTAAGTTGAGTGGTGGCTTATGCAGTCTCGGGGCCGATGCCAAGGAGACAATACACAGAAGGGCGGCTCATGGCCGCCCTTCTGCTGCTTGCTGGCACTTAAACTGGTTTGCTGTCCGGTGAGGAAAAGGGAGCGCAGGAGTGTCTGATCACCAGGTCCGGATCCACGGTGATCATGCGGTTTGCGATGGGCTCGCCGTTGATGCGCGCCAGCAGCCGGGTGACGGCGAGGCGGCCCAGCTCCTCTTTCGGTTGATTGACCGTGGTGAGCGGGGGGGACATGAACTGGGCCAGCGCCACGTTGTCATAGCCGACGATGGAGAGATCGCGAGGGATCACCAGCCCCGCCTGATGGGCGGCACTGATGACACCCATGGCCATCATGTCGTTGCAGACAAACAACGCGGTGGGACGCTCTGGCAGTGCCAGCAGGCGGGTCATGGCGGCGGCGCCGCTGGCGCAGTCAAAGTCTCCCTCCTGGATCCAGCCCGGATTGACGGTGAGCCCGGCCTCCTGCATCGCCTGCTCGAAACCCGCCTGGCGCTGGTTGGCCGGGGCGCGGCTGTGGGGGCCCGTGATGCAACCGATGGCAGTGTGACCCAGTCCCAGCAGATGGCGGGTTGCCAGGTAGCCGCCACGATGGGAGTTGTCGGCGATGAGATCCACCTCGCCGTTCTCCATGCCCCAGTCCATCACCACGACCGGCAGACTCTTGAGCCAGTCGAGCTGGTTGAACACCTCCTGCTGCCCTTCGCTGCACATGATGAGCAGGCCGTCGACCCGTTTCCTGAGCATCATCTTGAGGTAGGAGAGCGCCGTCTCGGCCTGTCCTTCGGTGTTGCCCAGCATCAGGTTGTAACCCTGCTCGAAGCAGTAGCGCTCCACCCCGCGCACCACCTCGGCGAAGAAGGGGTTGCTGGAGGTGGTGACCAGCATGCCGATACTGTTGGTCTCCTTTACCTTGAGGCTGCGGGCCACCAGGCTCGGGGCATAGTTGAGATCGCGCATGGCCGCGAAGACCCGCTCCCGGGTCTCTTCGGCGACGAAGCGGGTCTCGTTGATGACGTGGGAGACGGTGGTGGTCGACACCCCCGCCAGCGCAGCCACCTCCTTGATATTGGCCATCAGTGCCCCTGCGCAGTCTGTTCAAGGAGGAAGGTATCGACCTCCTGCTTGCTCGGAATGGAGCTCTGGGCACCAAACCGGGTGACGGAGAGTGCCGCCGCCCCGTGGGCAAAGCGTACGGCAGCGTCAAAGTCGGCGCCCGCGAGCTCGGCCGCCAGGAAGGCGCCGTTGAAGGTATCCCCGGCCGCCGTGGTATCCACCGCCTTGACCCGAAAACCCGGCATGAGCGCCTGTTGCTTCCCCTTGCTGCAATAGACCCCTTGAGACCCCAGGGTGATCATCACCTCATCGATGCCCATCTGGTGGAAGCGGGCGGCAGCCTCACGGGCGCTCGCTTCGTCCGTCACCTTGATGCTAGTCAGCAGCTCGGCCTCGGTCTGGTTGGGAGTGATGAGGTCCACCAGCGCCAGCAGATCCCTTGAGAGCGGGCGCGCGGGGGCGGGGTTGAGCACCACCCGGGTGCCGTGGGCACGAGCCAGACGGGCCGCTTCTTGCACGCTCTCGAGCGGCACTTCCAGTTGCAGCAGCAGGGTGTGGGCGGCGGCGATCATTGCCTCGTGACCTTGCACTACGGCCGGGGTGAGGGCGCCATTGGCTTCGGCGGAGATGCCGATGCTGTTTTCCCCCTCGTCGCTCACATAGATGATGGCGATGCCGGTCGGGAGCCTGGGGTCGAGTTCGACGGCGCTGACATCGATGCCGTCGTTGGCAAACCCGGTTTTCATCTGGTGGCCGATGGCATCATCACCGATGCGGGCGATGAAGGAGACAGGGGCGCCGAGGCGGGCGGCGGCCACCGCCTGATTGGCACCCTTGCCGCCGGGAACGACCTGATAGCTGTGGCCGGTCAGGGTTTCACCGGGGCGGGGAAAGTGGGGGACGCGCAGCACATGATCCGCATTCACGCTGCCGAGGACTACGAGACGATTCATTCCTATCACCCTTGGTTGAGTACATCCTGGTCTGGGTGGACCCAGACCAGGCGGCACTGGCGGAAAAAGAGAGGGGAGGCGAACCTCCCCCCAACAACTTACTTGTTGACGATTTGCAGCGGTACCGGGATGGATTTTTCCACCGGTTGACCCTTGAGCACCTTGTCGGCGGTTTCCACGCCGATGGCGCCGATGAGGGCGGGCTGCTGGGCCACGGTGGCGGCCAGTTTACCCTTGGCCACGGCGGCTTTGCCATCGTCGGTGCCGTCAAAGCCCACGATCATCACCTCTTTGCCGGCGGCCTGCACGGCGCGGATGGCACCCAGCGCCATCTCGTCGTTCTGGGCGAACACTGCCTGCACGGTCGGATGGGCGGCCAGCAGGTTCTCCATGACGTTCAGCCCCTTGGTGCGATCAAAGTCGGCGGGCTGGGAGGCCAGCACCTGCAGCTTGTTGGCGGTGACCGCCAGGGCGAAGCCTTCGCCGCGATCACGGGCGGCGGAGGTACCTGCGATCCCTTCCAGCTGGATCACCTTGGCGCCGCTGCCCAGCTTCTCAGCGATGAAGTCGCCAGCCAGCTTGCCACCGGCCACGTTGTCGGAGGCGATGTGGGCCTTGACGTCACCCTGGGCTGCGCCGCGGTCCAGGGTCAGCACCGGGATGTTCGCCTTGTTGGCCAGGCGAATGGCGTTGCCCACCGCTTCGGAGTCGGTCGGGTTGATCAGGATGGCGTTGACCTTGCGCACGGTGAGATCTTCCACGTTGGAGAGCTCCTTGGCCGGGTCGTTCTGGGAGTCCAGCACCACCAGCTCGTAGCCAAGCTCCTTGGCCTTGGCTTCGGCACCCTCCTTCATGGTGACGAAGAAGGGGTTGTTGAGGGTGGAGACCACCATCGCCAGGGTGTGATCCGCGGCCTGGGCGGTGCCCAGCACGGACATGATGGCGGCAGCGAGCAGGGTATTGAGCTTTTTCATCATTTCATTCCTTGTGTGTGGCGTGGCTTGTTAACGGTTGCTTTTGTTATCGATCATCACGGCAAGCAAAATCACGCTGGCCTTGGCGATCATCTGGTAATAGGAACTGACGTCGAGCAGGTTGAGGGCATTGTTGAGGAAGCCGATGATGAGGGCACCGATCAGGGTACCCATGATACGGCCCTTGCCCCCCATCAGGCTGGTGCCCCCCAGCACCACGGCGGCGATGGCATCCAGCTCGTACCCCATGCCGGCGGTGGGCTGGGCGGAGGAGAGGCGGGATGTGACGATGAGCCCGGCCAGTGCCGACAGCATGCCGCACAGACCATACACCGCGAGCTTGACCCGATCCACATTGATACCGGAGAGGCGGGTGGCCGATTCGTTGCCGCCGAGGGCATAGATGTAGCGGCCCAGGCGAGTGTGGTTGAGCAGGTACCAGGCCAGCAGGAAGACGATGGCCATCAGCCAGATGGGCACCGGCAGACCCAGCAGGTAGCCGGTCCCGAGCCAGGCGAAGTGATCGGCGCCGTCACTGAAGCCGGTGGAAATGGGGCGCCCCTCGGTGTAGACCATGGTGACGCCGCGCAGGGCGGTCATGGTGACCAGGGTGGCGATGAACGCCTGTACCTTGCCCTTGGCGATGATGAGGCCGCTGATGCTGCCAAGCAGGGCGCCGGCCCCCAGGGTGAGGGGGATCACCAGGCCGATGGGCAGCTCCATGGCCACCATGGTGGCGGCCAGGGCGCCGCACAGGGCCAGTACCGAGCCGACCGACAGATCGATGCCGGCGGTGAGGATGACCAGCGTCATGCCGACCGCCATGATGGCGTTGACCGATGTCTGGCGCAGGATGTTGAGCAGGTTGTCGGCGGTGAAGAAGTTGGGGCTCAGGAAGGAGACCACGCCGATCAGCACCAGCAGCGCGACCAGGGACTTGTTCTCGATCCACCAGGCCTTGCTCATGACGCCGCGGCGGGAAAGGGTTTGGGTTGTCATTGTGCTGCCTCTTGCTCTGCTTGCCACTGTTTACCGACTGCCGCTGCCATCAGCTTCTCCTGATTGGCATCGCGGGTGTTGAATTCTGCGCTGATGCGTCCTTCGTGCATCACCATGATGCGATCACTCATGCCGAGCACTTCCGGCATTTCGGAGGAGACCAGGATGATGCTCATCCCCTCCTTCTTGAACTGGTTGATGAGCTGATAGATCTCCTTCTTGGCGCCGACATCGACGCCGCGGGTCGGCTCATCCAGGATCAGCACCTTGGGCCGGGTCAGCAGCCCCTTGGCGATGGCCACCTTCTGCTGGTTGCCGCCGGAGAGCAGTTTTATCAGCTGATCCTGACTCGGGGTCTTGATGTTGAACAGACGCACATAGTCCCCTACCGCCTGGCGCTCGGCCTGGCCGTCAATCTTGCCGCCACGAATGAACTCGTCGAGGGCACACAGACTCATGTTTTCGCGCACCGACAGCTCCAGCACCAGCCCATCGCCCTTGCGATCTTCAGAGATATAGGCGATGCCGGCGGCCAACCCATCCGCCGGGCTTCTGGGTACCAGGGCGTGGCCATCCACCGTCACCTGGCCAGCGCTGATGGGGCTGGCACCGTAGATAAGCTTCATCAGCTCGGTGCGGCCGGAGCCCATCAGGCCGCTGAAGCCCAGAATTTCACCCTGACACAGGGAGAAGCTCACCCCGCGCACGCCGGGGCCGGCCAGATCGTTCACCTGCAGGCTGACCGGGCCGAGCTCGCGCACCAGGCGCGGGTACTGCTCTTTCAGCCGGCGGCCCACCATCATCTCGATGATCCTGTCTTCATCCAGATCGCTCACCGCCTGCTCGCCGATCCACTTGCCATCCCGCAGTACGGTGACCCGATCGCAGATCTCGAAGATCTCTTTCAGGCGGTGGGAGATATAGACGATGCCGCAGCCCTGCTCGCGCAGTTCGCGAATGACGGTGAAGAGCTGCTCGGTCTCGGTGTCGGTGAGGGCATCGGTGGGCTCGTCCATGATGATGACGCTGGCATCGAACGACAGCGCCTTAGCGATCTCCACCATCTGCTGTTCACCGATGGAGAGACTTCCGAGTCGTGTATCAGGGCCATGTTTGACGCCAAGCCGTGCCAGCAGACCGCTGGCACGCTCACGCAACTGCTTGTGGTCGATGCTGCCAAAACGGGTGCGGGGCTCGCGGCCGAGGAAGATGTTTGCGGCAATCGACAATTCCGGCAGCAGGTTCAGCTCCTGGTGGATGATGCTGATCCCCTGATCCTGAGAGTCACGGGGGCCCTTGAAGTGAACCGGCTGGCCGCGATAGCTGATGCTGCCCGCATCGGCCTGGTAGATGCCGGTCAGCACCTTCATCAGGGTCGACTTGCCAGCGCCATTTTCGCCGAGCAGGGCCATCACCTGGCCCGGATAGACCCGAAGACCCGCTTCGTCGAGGGCGCGCACACCGGGGAAGGTCTTGACGATCCCGGTCAGCTCCAGAATGGGTGAGAGGGGGGAGGTTGTGCTCATTTGCAGCTTCCTTGAAGAGGCCTTCTTTGAAGAATGTCAGAACGCCACACCGGCGCAGAGGATCAGGTTGGCGTAGGGAGTCACCTCGCCGCTGCGCACGATAGCCTTGCTCTGGCGGGAGCGAGCCTTGAACGCTTCGTGCAGGCAGTATTCGATGGCGATGGGCTTGCCTTGAGCCGCGGCGTGCGCCTCCAGCTGATCCACCAGCGCCTGATGGGCGGCGGGGCTGATCGCCTTGATCTCGCTTGCCATGATCACCTTCTCCACCACCAGGTCGGTGAGCAAGGCGGTCAGTACGGTTTCAAGGCTGGGGGTGCCCGCCATCAGCGCCAGATCGATGCGCTCCGGCCCCGTCGGAATGGGCAGGCCAGCGTCGCAGACGGTGATCTCGTCGGTGTGGCCCATCTGCGCGACCAGCGCGCTTAAGGGAGCATTGAGCAGCTTGCCTCGTTTCATACAGCACCTCGGCGGCCTGGGACCGCATATGGATATTGAGTTGGGCAATCGGTTACGCAACCGGTTGCGTCATTAGGGCGAAAGATAGGTGTTAACCGTTAACGGGTCTAGGCAGTGATGACGAAAATGTGAAAACGATCTCAGTGACAGGGCAATTTCAGAAGAAACGGGTGCCAGAAGAGCACCCGTCTGAGAGGCGTCGCCGGATGTTGCCCGTACAAAAAGGCGTAACCGGCGCGCGGAGATCAGAGGGCGAGCGCCGCCTGCACTGCGGGGCGGGCCAGCATGCGCTGATAGTGATCCGCCACCTTGGGAAACTCGCTGATGGCTACCCCGTCGCTCTCGAGCCAGCCTGCAATCACGAAGAGGTAGATGTCGGCCAGGCTGAAGCGCTCCCCCAGTACCCAGGGGCCGGCCAGATAGTGGCGCTCAATCTGGTCAAAGCCATCACGCATGTTCTGGGGCATCTTGGCCTGCATGGCAGCCATGGCCTGTTGATCGTCGGCCCAGCGGCCGGGACGGCGTCCATGGGCATGGGCAACATGGACGGTGGAGACGAGGAAACTGTGTACTTCCTGCATCCTGGCCAGGAGGAAGGGGTCATCCAATGGGGCCAGCCCGGCGTTAGGAAAACGCTGGGCCACGTAGAGCAGCAGGGCCGGTGTTTCGGTCAGCACGCCATGCTCCGTCACCAGTGCCGGGACTCGCCCCTTGGGATTGATGGCGAGGTAGTCGGGGCTGCGCTGTTCACCAGCGGCCAGATCCAGGCGCTTGACAAGGTGAGGGGCACCGGCCTCCACCAGAGCGATGCGTACCGCCATGGCACAGGTACCGGGGGCAAGATAGAGCGTCAGTTCGGACATGACCGTTTTCCTTGTGTGAAAGAGAAGAGCCAGTGGACATCTCGTCCGCCAGCGTGCGCCATCATCCTACTCCCGTTGGACAGAGGGGCCAAGGGTGAGGGGAATCTCGTCAAGAAGGGCTGCAAGGCCTTTGGTATCAATGGCTTTCTGAACGGAAGATAACAGGAAAAACGGCTACGCATGCCGGTTCAAACCGCTATAATGTGCCACCTTGGATCAGTCGTCAGTGAATGTTGGACAGTCAATTGAGTAATAGAATGCGGATCGGTGGAACCCTCGAACAGTCCCTCAGCCAGGGATATCGTCTGGACCTGCAAGGGGTGTTGAAAGAGGGGTGGCAACAGACTCGTCGTACCGGTTTCGGATTGGCGCTGGCCATCGCCGGGGTCATGGCAATCTGGATCCTGCTGAGCAATACCTTGCTGACGCCCTATGTCGCCCGTGAAGGAGGGGATATGGATATGGCCCTGATCCTGAGCCTGCTGGTCACGGTGATCATGTCACCCATGACCTCCTCCCTCGACATGCTGGGGTTGCAGCAGTCGGTGGGGGTGCGCGCCCGGCCGAGCCAGGTATTCGACTTCTTCCGCCACTTCCTGCGCCTGGGCAGCCTGAGTCTGCTCGGCAGCCTCATCACCAGCCTGTTTGGCCCCCTGTTCGAGCTGCTGGGCGTGCCGGTGATGCTGGCCTTCATCCCTTCCGCCCTGGTGGGCATGGGGCTGGTGTTTACCGTACCTCTGGTGCTGGAGCGCGGTCTTTCCCCGGCTCAGGCCATTCTGGTCTCCCTCAAGCTCTTTGCCCGGGGCTGGCCCAGCATAGTGCTGCTGCACGGGGTCATGCTGGCACTCTTCTTCCTGGCGCTCATCCCCATGGGGCTGGGACTTATCTGGGTGGCGCCGCTCTACTTCAACTGCAAGGGCATTCTCTACCGGGATCTGTGTGGGGTGGCAGTCGAAGTGACCGAGGTTGCCAGTGGCAACGACGGGCAGGGCCCGGATCATTTCAACGCATAACGGGATACCAGGGGTCAGCCGGTGTCGACCCGCCCGGAGCATGATGCAAAAGGATGGCATATGAACAAGCGATACGGGATGGCGGCGCTCCTGCTGGTACCCATGCTGGGACAGGCTGAGCTGTCCCTTGAACTCGACTACGGCACCTTCTACAGCCAGATGAAGACCTTCGCCAAGGGGGAATTTGGCCACGCCAGACTGGGCTTTTATCTGGCCAGTCAACAGAACGGTCGGCGATGCGGGCTCACCTCGGCCCGAGTCTCGACCCCGGACAGGGATGTGCCCGCCGAGGTCACGGTGGATGGCGAACTGCGTCTGCCCTATGACGATGATCTCAACCTCGACAAGGCGATCGTGGTGGTGGGGCTCACCGAGGCCCACGCTGCCTGCGATCTGTCGGTACAGGTGATGGCCGACGCCCCCGCCACACCCGAGGTGCCGCTGGCCGAGCTCGTCTCGCGCCAGCAGCAGATGCAGCGATTGCTCGACAAGATGGCCGGCATGGTCGGCCAGTATTTCCTGCCCAAGATGGAAGGGGTGCGGATCTCCATGGTGGCGCCCGCAGGCACAGCCTACCTTGTGGAGGGTGCCTGTCAGGAGGCCGTCTCCTGGCAGCAGGGGCAACTGCTGATCAGCAATGCGCAGTTGAAGGGGTTTGCCCAGGGCAAGCTGCAACTGCAAGGGGAGATCCTGCGCCTGACCCCCTGGCTGCACAAGGGGTAGCGACCCGAGTCCGCAGATTGCCAGAATGAGAAAAGGAGCGCCTGGCGCTCCTTTTCTGTGGGTGACGGGGCTTAGCGCACCTCAATCACGTCCAGCATGTCCATCTCGTCGATGTCCAGCAGCGGCGCCTTGGGCAGCTCTGGCGGATCAAATGCCTTGTCGCCACCGTCGATGATGCCGGAGTCGCGGTTGATGCTCTTGAAGTCAAACAGCTGGTGATCAAGCAGGTGGCTCGGGATCACGTCCTGAATGGCGGTGAACATGGTCTCAAGACGGCCCGGGAAGCGGCGATCCCACTCCTGCATCATCTGCTTGATGGCCTGGCGCTGCAGGTTCTCCTGGGAGCCGCACAGGTTGCAGGGGATGATGGGGAAGGCCTTGACCTCTGCATAGCGCACCAGGTCTTTCTCCTTGCAGTAAGCAAGGGGGCGGATCACCACGTTCTTGCCATCGTCGCTCACCAGCTTGGGGGGCATGGATTTGAGCTTGCCACCGTAGAACATGTTGAGGAACAGAGTCTCGAGGATGTCGTCACGGTGATGGCCAAGGGCGATCTTGGTGCAACCCAGCTCCTGGGCGGTGCGATACAGAATGCCGCGGCGCAGGCGGGAGCAGAGCGCGCAGGTGGTCTTGCCCTCCGGTACCTTCTCCTTGACGATGGAGTAGGTATCTTCTTCCACGATCTTGAAGTCGATGCCGAGGGTGCTCAGGTATTCAGGCAGCACGTGCTCGGGGAAGCCGGGTTGTTTCTGATCCAGGTTGACGGCCACCAGATCGAAATGGATGGGGGCGCTGGCCTTCAGGCTCATCAGGATGTCGAGCATGGCAAAGCTGTCCTTGCCGCCAGACAGGCACACCATGATCTTGTCACCCTCTTCAATCATGTTGAAGTCGGCGATGGCCTGGCCCACGTTGCGCCGCAGGCGTTTCTGCAGCTTGTTGAAACTGTATTTCTCTTTGGCGTTAAGCTCTTCTAGCATGGCCTCAAACCCGGGACAAAAATAAGCGGCTTATTATAGCCATGTCCCGGGGGAGGGCAAGAAACGCTTATGCAGGATGACGCCTGTCATCCACAGGGCAGCTGTAATCGTCGGGTTTGAGGATGAGAATGTCGCAGTTGAGCCTGTCCACCACGTGCTCGGCGGTGTTGCCAAGCAGGGCGGCAGAGAGGCCGGTACGGCCGACGCATCCCATGATCATCAGGGTGGCATTCAGATCGTCCGCCATGTCCGGCAGCACCTCCTCCGGCAAGCCTTCCGCCACCTTGGTCCACATGTGGTTGATGCCGAACTGATCGGCATGTTCCCGCAGCAGATCTTCATGGTGTTTGCGAATAGCATCGTTGTAGGCGTTGGGATCGAACTCTGGCAGTTCGATGGCGACATTGACCGGGGTGCCCGGGTAGGTGTTGACCAGATAGAGACTGGCACCAAGCAGCTCGGCGATGGCGATCCCCTCGCGAGTGATCCGCTCGTTGAGCACCTTCTGCTCCTTGTCATCGCTCGAGCAGTTGATGGCGGCAATCAGGTTGCCCCCCCGTTGCCAGTGTCCTTCTTTTACCAGCAGAACCGGACAGGGGCATTTGCGCAGCAGGTGCCAGTCGGTGGGGGTGAAGATGAAGGTTTGCAGGAAGGAGTGTTTGTGAGTCGCCTTGACGACCAGATCGTGACGCTGTTCCAGCACTTCCTGAATGACGCACTCGAAGGGACGGTTGTGCCAGAGCACTTTCACCTCGCATTCCAGCCCTCTGGCCCGATAGGGAGTGAGGATCTCGTCGAGCCACTCCCGACGTTGGGCGATGACACCATGGCGCATCTCTTCCCGCTCGTCTGCCGAGAGCATGGCGGTCATCTCGTAAGAGAAGTCGTAAATCGTCAGGAGCAGGGTCAGCTGGGCGCCCTCATCCAGCTCGGCGACCTTGACCGCGCGCTCGAGCGCAATCTGGCGCTCCTCCTCGGGATTGATCACCACCAGAATGTTTCGGTACTTGACCATGTTCTCCTCCTTGGCAAAAAGGCCAATGATGGCAACTCTTTAGCTATTACAGCTTAGTCCAAGGGGGGAGGCGGGAAGGTGTGCCGGATCAAATTTCAGGGTGCTCCGATCCGGCAAAAGAGGAAATAAACGGGGATTAACCGCAGGGAGGACGAGTGGCTCCGGCCATGACGCCCAAGGCAACGTTGTCCAGTACAGTAATGTATTTGCCTTTGACGCTGATAAGACCGGATTTCTGGAAACGGCCCAGCAGGCGGCTGATGGTCTCGACGGTGAGACCGAGGTAGTTGCCGATGTCCCCACGGGTCATGGAGAGGCGGAACTCCTTGGCGGAGAAACCGCGCTCGGAGAAACGAACCGAGAGATTGTGCAGGAAGGCAGCGAGGCGCTCTTCGGCGTTCTTTTTGGAGAGCAGCAGTATCATCTCCTGGTCGCCCATGATCTCGTTGCTCATCAGCCGCATGATCTGCTGGCGCAGTTTGGGCATCTTGCCAGAGAGGTCGTCGAGCACATCGAACGGTATTTCGCACACCATGGCGGTTTCCAGCGCCTGGGCGAAGGAGGGGTGGGCCTGCTTGTGGATGGCGTCGAAACCGACCAGATCACCGGCGAGGTGGAAGGCAGTGATCTGTTCGTCACCCTGTTCGGTGATGGTGTATGACTTGATGGTCCCGGAACGTATGGCATAGAGCGACTTGAGCTCATCGCCGGCCTTGAACAACTCTTCACCCTTCTGGATCGGCTTTTTGCGCTCGATGATGCTGTCGAGCTGATCGAGCTCGTTGTCGTTCAGGGTGAAGGGGATGCAGAGCTGGCTGATGCTGCAATCCTGGCAATGAATTGCACAGCCACCGCTCTGAATACGTCTGCCAGGTTTCTTGTCCGGGATCATAGGCTCAAATGAATAATTGATTTATATCAAACAAGTTTACCACCATCTCATCCGTTTTGGATAGGGTTTCAAAAGGACGCCATCCCGATCCAGAGGGTGTGGATCCCGTAGGCAACAAGCAGCAAGGCGCCCCCAAGGCGCAGGCTGCGCAGGGTGAGCCAGTAGCGCAATCGGTCTGCCAGCCCCCCCAGCGCAAACAGGGTCGGCAGCGTGCCGAGGCCGAAAAAGAGCATGATGAGCGCCCCGCCACTTGCGGAGCCTGCGGCAGCGCTCCAGGTCAGCATGGAGTAGACGAGGCCGCAAGGGAGCCAGCCCCATATCATGCCAAAGGGGAGGGCCTGCCAGGCTGATGTAAACGGGAGAAACCTGCCTGCCAGCGGCTTGATGAGAGGCCAGAACTTCGCACCGATGCGCTCGAGCAGCAAGACGCCATGCCACCAGCCAGCCAAGTAGAGGCCGAGCGCTATCATCAGCAGGGCGGCGATGAGGCGAAGCCCTGCCAGGGCGTGTTTGCCAGCGCCTATCTCCGTGGTGGTGGCGAGCAAACCACCCACCAGCGCGCCCGCCAGCACATAGCTCAGGATGCGCCCCAGGTTGTAGTTGAGCAGATAACCGAGTCGGCCCCAAAAATGCTGCTTCTCGGCAGGTATGGCCATGGAGAGCGCGGCGGACACGCCGCCGCACATGCCGATACAGTGGCCGGCACCGGCAAGCCCGACCAGCAGGGCGCCCATGAGGTCAAGGCTGCTGGTCATGAGGCCTGCTTTCCTGTTCTGCTTGTTGTTCAGGGGGGGGCAAGGGGCGCTGCTCCTCGTCAAACAGGATGTTGGAGCCCTGCCTGTCGAGATCCTCGAACTGCTCGGAGCGGATGGCCCAGAAGAAGACGGCTCCTGCAATGACAACGAACAGGATGGCGATGGGGATGAGGACGAAGATGATGTTCATGGCGCGGACCCTGTGGTGAAAGGGGGATGATAACCCGGCGAGGCAAGAGGTGCCGCCACCCGGGAGGATGCCAGATGGCTGCTCACCGGTTGAGCCGCATGGAGTTGGTGACCACGATGAGGGAGCTCAGGGACATGCCAGCAGCCGCCAGATAAGGGGGGAGCCAGCCACTTGCCGCCAGCGGCAGCACAAGCAGGTTGTAGCCGATGGACCAGGCAAAGTTCTCCTTGATGATCTTGCGAGTGCGCAGGGCCAGGGCCCGGGCGGCCAGCAGACGAGAGAGATCGTCGGCAAGCAGGATGGCGTCGGCGCTGTTCTTGGCCAGATCCGTGCCCCCCGCCATGGCAAAAGACGCGTGAGCGCCAGCCAGCACAGGGGCGTCGTTGATGCCATCTCCTACCATGATGCTGATATCCCCGGCCGCTTCCCGGGCCTTGAGATAGGCCAGTTTGCCGTCCGGGGTGACCCCTTTTACCAGCTCATCGACCCCCAGTTCGCGGGCCAACATGTCCGCTTGGTCCGAACCGTCGCCGGTGAGGATGGTGGTCTTGAGGCCTGCCTCCTTGAAGGCCTGGATCAGCGCACCGGCATCGGGGCGCAGCGTGTCGGCCAGGATGAAACGGGCCAGCAGACCGTGTTCATCGGCCAGATAGATGGCCAGCCCTTGAGCGGCATTCTCTTCTTGCGCCAGTTCGAGCCAGCGTGCACTGCCGATGCGGTAATGCTTGCCCTCAATCACTCCCTGCACGCCGTG
Organism: Aeromonas sp. s10; assembly: GCF_040907975.1. Classification (NCBI taxonomy): domain Bacteria; kingdom Pseudomonadati; phylum Pseudomonadota; class Gammaproteobacteria; order Aeromonadales; family Aeromonadaceae; genus Aeromonas; species Aeromonas sp. s10. The sequence goes on from NZ_JBFOCV010000040.1 coordinate 84,949, forward strand.
GCCGATGACGGGGGTGACGTCGCTGGCGGCGAGCGGCACCCCGTCCGCCAGTGGTTTGCTTCGAAACGCACGGGCGATGGGATGCTCGGAGTAGGTCTCCAGGGCCTGGGCGAGGGCGAGGCAGCGGGCTGCGTCGAGCTCGCCGAGGGGCTGGGTGTTCACCAGGCTGATGTTGCCCGTGGTCAGAGTTCCCGTCTTGTCCATCACGATGCGGTTGGCTCGGGTCAGAATGTCCAGCACGTGGCCGCGGCGCAGCAGGATGCCTCTGCGGGTCAGGTTGGCAGTGGCCGTGGTCAGTGCGGTCGGGGTGGCCAGCGAGAGGGCGCAGGGACAGGTCGCCACCAGCACCGCCAGGGTGACCCAGAAGGCCCGCTCGGGCTGATGAAAATGCCAGAAGGTCCAGACCGCTGCCGCAATGATCAGGAGCACCAGGATAAAGTGGCGCGACAGCACGTCCGCCAGTTGGGCGATGGCGGGCTTGTCGTCCAGAGCATGATCCTGCAGGCGCATGATCTGGGCGAGACGCGACTCTTCAATGGGATGGCTGACCCGGATCTCCAGGGGGGCATCGGTATTGATGGTGCCTACATAGACGGGATCCCCGGCCTGCTTGAGCAGAGGCAACTGTTCGCCAGTCAGCATGGATTCGTTGAGGCTGGCCTGGCCCAAGGTGACGATGCCGTCTGCCGGCAGGGTGGCCCCCGCGAGTACCCGCACCCTGTCTCCGACTCGCAGCGTCTTGGCGGCCACCTCGTGTTCGCCGTCATCATCGATGCGGGTCGCCATGATGGGCACCAGACGCGCCAGGTTGGAGCTCGACTCCGACGCCTTGCGCCTCGCTCGCAGTTCCAGCAGACGGCCCAACAGCAGGAAAAAGACGAACATGGTGATGGAGTCGTAATAGACCTCACCCGTGTTGAAGACCGTGGCCCAGATGGAGGCGACGAAGGCGCCGATCAGTGCCAGCGACACCGAAACATCCATGGAGAGGTGCCCCTGCTTCAGGCTGCGCCATGCCCCCACGTAAAAAGGCTGGGCCGAGTAGATCATGATGGGGGTGGAGAGCAGAAGGCTTATCCACTTGAAGTAGATCATGAACTCCTCTTCCACGCTGATGAAGAGGTCCATGTAGAGTGCTACGGCGCACATCATCACCTGCATGGAGCCAAGGCCGGCCAGCGCCATGCGGAACATGTAGCTGCGCACCTCTTTGGCGTAGAGCGCTTCCTGCTGATGAGTCTGGAAGGGATAGGCGCGATAGCCGACCCTGGCAAAGCCCTTGAGAATGTCGCTCAAAGAGAGCTGGGCCGGATCCCACTTGATGCGGGCGCGATGGGTGGTGGTATTGACGTTGATGTAACGCAGACCGCGCAGGGTCATCAGGTGCCGCTCGATGAGCCAGGCACAGGCGGCGCAGGTCAAACCTTCCACCGTCAGTTGGATCTCGCGCGTAGTTTCGCGACCCGTACCGGTGTCGGTGACGAACTCCTGCTGCACCTCCGCCAGATCGTAGTGGGTGAGGGCGGCGAGCTCTTCGGGCACCAGTTCCCCCTTGATGCCGGGAGCGGTGCGGTGTTCGTAATAACTGGCGAGGCCGCATTCGAGAATGGTCTGTGCCACGGCCTGACAGCCAGGGCAACACATCGGCTGAACGATGCCTTTGATCTCGAGAGTAAAGTTACTGCCAGTGGGAACCGGTTCACCACAGTGAAAACAGCCGGTCATGGTGATCATCCCTCTTTGATGCAGCCCTGCAGGCCGGGTCGGGGAGAAGGGCGGCTGACCGGCGTGCCGATCACCCTGCCTTCGTGATTCAACGTCCCTTGGGATCGAGCTCAATCGCTGCCTGAGTCGGCAGTTGTGCCGTCTCCTGGAGGCGCCATTCATGGTTGAAGGCATCGACCCGCACGTGCCACTTGCCGGTGAGGGGCTTGTCCAGCATCAGGCGATAGACTCCCTTGCCATCGGCCGTCAGCAGATGTTCGCTGTCCAGGCCCGCCAACGTGGGATGAAACAGGGAGAGGTGCAGTGCCTGCCCGGGGGGGAAATCCCCGGACAGTGGATTTAACGTCAGCTCCTTGTCGCTGACATTGAGGGCGATACGGATGCCGAGCGCCTCGGCGCGATCGAACTTGCTGAGATCCTGGTTAATCTCCTTGCCCTGCTTGTAGTAGTCCTCCGCTACCAGGTTGACCCCATCCTTGCTGGCAATGATGGCGGTGGCGATGCTGCCTACCACGGCGGCGCAGGGGAGGGCGATGATGAACCAGGGCCAGAATTGGCGATACCAGGGTTGAGTCATGATGCTACCGAAACAAATGGTTAACGAAATGGCGGTAATTCAGCCAACACAAGATAACAAAAAGCCTCGAAGAGTCGAGGCTTTTTGCTGATTAATCACGTGCTTATCACATGTTACTGCTGATTTTGCCGATCGTTGTGGGACAAGCTGTAAACGTAGGAAGCGAGCAGATGTACCTTGTCTTCCCCCAGAATGTCCTTCCAGGCCGGCATCACGCCGTGGCGCCCGTGGGTGATGGTCTGTTCGACCACCTGACGGGAGCCGCCATAGAGCCAGATGTTGTTGGTGAGATCCGGTGCGCCGAAGGCGATGCCGCCCTTGGCATCCGGACCGTGGCAGGCGGCGCACATGGCAAAGCGTGCTTCCCCTTTCTTGGCTTCCACCAGATCAACCTTGCGACCGGAGAGGCTCAGCACATAGGAGGCAACCTCCTTCACCCCGTCCTGACCCAGGATCTCGCCCCAGGCGGCCATGATCCCCTGACGACCGCCCATGATGGTGGTCTTGATCTGGTCGGGGGCGCCGCCCCACTGCCATTCGCTGTCGGTCAGGTTCGGGAAACCGCGGCCACCGCGGGCATCGGAGCCATGACACTGGGAACAGTTTTGCAGGAACAGGCGCTGACCCACCTTCAAGGCTTCCGGATCCTTGGCGATCTCGGTGATCTCCTTGTAGCTCTTGCCGTCAGCCTGATAGGTCAGCTCGCGGAACTTGGCGCCGTAGATCTCGTCGGCCTTGGCGAGTTCCCGGTCGTATTCCACCGCGCGTCCTTCGGCCTTGGCGGAAGCCGCCGCTGCCTTGGACTCGGCCAGGGAACGCACATCCTGGTTGGAGCTCTGCCAGCCCAGCAGACCCTTGAAGTTGCCAAGGCCCGGGAAGGCGAGCAGGTAGATGAGCCCGGTGACGATGAAGAAGAGGAACATATAGGACCACCACTTCGGCAGGGGATTGTTGATCTCCTCGATGCCGTCGAAGGTGTGACCCATGGGTTTGCCCTCTTCGGCCCCCATCTTGTCCTTCATGCACCAGGCCAGCAGCAGGAAGCAGCCGAGAATGGTGCCAAGGCTTATGACGGTCACAAAAATGCTAAACAGAGTGCTCATTATTGCTTCGCTCCTGCGTTCTTGTTATCAGCACTGGGTTGCTCGTCATCGGCAAAAACCAGGTTGGCGGCCTCGTCGAAAGAAGCCTTGCGGCGCTTGCTGTAGGCCCAGACGATGATGCCAATCATGATGACCATCAGCAGCAGGGTATACAGGCCGCGAAATGTGCCGTAATCCATATCCCGACTCCTTATTTCAGGGCATGGCCCAGTGATTGCAGATAGGCGATCAGCGCATCCAGCTCGGTCTTGCCCTTGACGGCCTCACCGGCACCGGCGATGTCGGCATCGGTATAGGGCACGCCGAAGTGATCCCGGAACAGAGCCAGCTTCTTGCCGGTCAGCTCGCCGCTCAGCACATTGGTCTCGAGCCAGGGGAAGGCCGGCATGTTGGACTCGGGCACCACGTCGCGCGGGTTGATGAGGTGGGCGCGATGCCAGTCATCGGAGTAGCGGCCGCCGACCCGGGCCAGATCCGGGCCGGTACGCTTGGAGCCCCACAGGAAGGGGTGCTCCCACACGCTCTCGCCGGCAACCGAGTAGTGGCCGTAGCGTTCGGTCTCGGCGCGGAATGGGCGGATCATCTGGCTGTGGCAGACGGTGCAGCCTTCGCGGATGTAGATGTCGCGTCCTTCCATCTGCAGGGCGGTGTAGGGCTTGAGGCCCTCCACCGGCTCGTTGGTCTGCTTCTGGAAGAACAGGGGGGTGATTTCCACCAGGCCCCCCAGGCTGATGGCGAAGATGATGCCAATGACCAGCATGGGGACGCTTTTTTCAAAAATCTCGTGACGGTTGTTGTTGCTCATGCTTTAAACCCCTTCAAATCAGGCTGGCTGTGCGACGGGTTCCAGAGAACCCTTGGGCGCAGTGACGGTGCGATAGGCGTTGTAGGCCATCAGCAGCATGCCGGTGACGAAGAAGCAGCCACCCAGGAAGCGCACGAAGTAGAAGGGATAGGAAGCTTGCAGCGCCTCCACGAAGCTGTAGGTCAGGGTGCCGTCGTCGTTGACCGCACGCCACATCAGGCCCTGCATCACACCGGAAATCCACATGGCGACGATATAGAGCACGGTGCCCACGGTGGCCAGCCAGAAGTGGACGTTGATGAGCTTGATGCTGTACATGCGCCCCTGCCCGAACAGGTTCGGGATCAGGTGGTAGACGGCACCGATGGACACCATGGCAACCCAGCCCAGGGCACCGGAGTGAACGTGACCGATAGTCCAGTCGGTGTAGTGGGAGAGGGCGTTGACGGTCTTGATCGCCATCATGGGGCCTTCGAAGGTCGACATACCGTAGAACGACAGGGAGACGATCAGGAAGCGCAGGATGGGGTCATAACGCAGCTTGTGCCAGGCACCCGAGAGGGTCATGATGCCGTTGATCATGCCGCCCCAGGAGGGCACGAACAGGATGAGGGACATCACCATGCCCAGCGACTGGGCCCAGTCAGGCAGGGCGGTATAGTGCAGGTGGTGCGGACCGGCCCAGATATAGAGGGAGATCAGCGCCCAGAAGTGCACGATGGAGAGGCGGTAGGAGTAGACGGGGCGACCCGCCTGCTTGGGCACGAAATAGTACATCATGCCAAGGAAGCCCGCCGTCAGCAGGAAGCCCACCGCGTTGTGGCCATACCACCACTGCACCATGGCATCCATGGCACCGGAGTACATGGAGTAGGACTTCATGCCGGAGAGCGGCACTTCCATGTTGTTGACGATGTGCAGTACGGCCACCGTGATGATGAAGGCACCGAAGAACCAGTTCGCCACATAGATGTGGGAGGTGGTGCGCTTGACCAGGGTGCCGAAGAAGACGATGGCATAGCTCACCCAGACCACGGCGATGGCGATGTCGATGGGCCACTCCAGCTCGGCGTACTCTTTGGAGGTGGTGTACCCCAGCGGCAGCGAGATGGCTGCAGACAGAATGATCGCCTGCCAGCCCCAGAACACGAAGGAGGCGAGGGGACCACCAAACAGTCGGACCTGACAGGTGCGCTGCACCACGTAGAAGGAGGTGGCCATCAGGGCGCTGCAACCAAATGCGAAGATGACCGCATTGGTATGCAGGGGACGCAGACGGCTGTACGTCAGCCAGGGGGTGTCGAAGTTGAGGGCAGGCCAGATCAGCTGGGCTGCAATCAATACACCCACCGACATGCCGACGATACCCCAGACAATCGTCATGACGGTGAACTGGCGCACAACGGTGTAGTTGTACTCAGGGTGGTTTGTTGTATGGCTCATCGTTGTATTCCGCTTCCGATGCTGTTGTTTGTGTTGCCCGGTGTCCTGGGCCATTTTCACCCCGGTTTTGCAAAATCCTCTCGTTAACGTCTGTTAATAAAAGGAAAAGCAAAAGGTGGTTAAATGAAAATCCATTGAGAATGATACTGAAATGACCGGTAAAATAACAGTACAAACAGTGATATATTTGGCTCCAGCGGGTCTCATGTCCGCCAGTTTTTACCTTGCGCCAGATCACGAAAATTACATTTTCAAAGTACCTTACAGAGCTGTTTTTTCATGAAAGAGAGACTCACTTCACGCAAAATCGTCCACCTGTCCATGGTGCTGGTCATTTTGCTCTCCCTGATGGCCTATCGAACCTGGTTTTCAGGCACTGGAAGCGACCATGCAGAGGGCACCAATGTTCAGATTTGTGATCTGTCCCACAGCCCCTGCCGCCTCATCGTCGGGGATCGCCCGCTGACGGTCAGCATCGATGGCTTGCCGATCCGCCCTGAACATGACTTTGTCCTGCGCCTTCAAGGGGGTGTGCCGGCCATCACGCCGGTCAAGGCCTGGCTCGAGGGCAAGGATATGTTCATGGGGCTCATCCCCGTGCTGTTTGAACCCAGCCAAACGGGGTGGCGAGGGGTGACCCAGGTGGGAAGTTGTACGACCGAGGCGATGGACTGGCTCCTGACCATCGAGTGGAGCAATGGCCAGCGCCATCAACTGACGTTGGGCGCGGCACGTTGAACGGACTCTCATCGGGCCCCAGGAGGGGGGATAATTGAAAATTGATTTGAAATTTTCAGGCAGGACGGTACCTTGCATTGATTATCAAGGAGTGAAGTTCATTTAATCATGATTGAAAAACAAGCATTTTATCGCACGCTCAACCAGCAGGCCCAGGCATTGCTGGAGGGCGAACCCGACATGATCGCCACCCTGGCAAACCTGTCTGCCCTGCTCAATCAGGAACTGGCTGACATCAACTGGGTTGGTTTCTACCTGCTGCAGGGCGAGACCCTGGTGCTCGGCCCGTTCCAGGGCAAGCCAGCCTGTGTGCGCATCCCGGTCGGGCGCGGCGTCTGTGGCACTGCGGTTGCCGAGGGCAAGACCCAACTGGTGGACGACGTGCACCAGTTCGCGGGGCACATTGCGTGCGATGGTGCCAGCAACTCGGAAATCGTGATCCCGCTGCACCGTGGCGGGGAGATCATCGGGGTGCTGGACATCGACAGTCCAATTTTTAACCGCTTTGACGAGCAGGACCGGATTGGCCTCGAAGAAACGGTGCAAATTTTGGAAAGCATGCTCTAAGTCATTGCTAGATGGTTCGCAAAAGGTCCCAAGCTCTCTATAATGGGGCCTTTGTTGTGTTCGGGCATGCCCGTGCGTCTATATGAAAGCCAAGGTTATACATGGAAAACACTGAAAAGCTGAAGAACAGTAAAGAGATCGTCGCCTACCTGGTCGAGAAATTCCCGGCCTGCTTCATCGCTGAAGGAGAGGCCAAGCCACTCAAGATTGGCATCTTCCAGGATCTGGCCGCGCGTCTTGCTGATGACGAGAGAGTCTCCAAGACCATGCTGCGCTCTGCTCTGCGTCAATACACCTCCAGCTGGCGTTACCTGCATGGCCTCAAGGCTGGCCAGGCCCGTGTCGATCTGGACGGCAACCCGGGCGAGCTGCTCACCGAAGAGCACATCGAGCATGCCAAACAGGCGCTCAAGGAGAGCAAGGAACGTGTCTTTGCCAGCCGCCGCACCAACACCAAGGAGAAGGAAGACAAGCCCAAGCAGCCGCGTCGCAACGCGCCGCGCAAGGCTGACGCTCCCCGCTCCGACAAGCCCAAGTCCGCCCCTGCTCCCAAGGCTGCACCGGTCGCCGATGCGCCGCTGGTGAAAGTGGATGCCGCTACCCTGAAAGTCGAGCAGGGCGTGCGCGTCGTGCTGGGCAAGTCCCCTGTGCCTGCGACCATCAAGGAAGTGACCAAGGATGACGTACAGGTTCAATTGCAGACCGGCATGATGTTGCGGGTCAAGTTCGAGCATCTGGTTCTCTAAGGAGACGAATGTTGAAGCATGGCGTGATTCGTTTTTCACTCGTTGCCTGTAGCCTGGCGCTTGCCGGGCTCGCACAGGCCATCGAGCCGGTGCTCAAGGAAAGTGATTTGCCTGTGTTGGCTCAAGAGAGCCAACATGCTACGGCCAGCAAGCGAATTGCCAATCTGTTTACCCGCTCCCACTACAAACAGTTCAAGCTGGACGACGCCTTTTCCTCCGTGATCTTTGACAAGTATCTGGAGAATCTGGACTACAGCCGCAACCTGTTTCTGGCCTCTGACATCAGCCGTTTTGAGAAATATCGTACCGGTTTTGACACCGACCTCGAGCGAGGACGACTGGCTCCGGCCTACGAGATGTTCAACCTGAGTCAGCAGCGGCGGTACGAGCGGTTCGAATACGCCCTCAAACTGCTCGACACTCCCTTCGATTTTACCCAGAAAGACAATTACGTCTTCGATCGGGAAGGGGCTCCCTGGCCCAAGGATGAAGCCGAGCTCAACGAGCTGTGGCGTCAGCGGGTCAAGTTCGATGCCCTGAGCCTGAAGCTCAGCGGCAAGGAGTGGCCCGAGATCAAGGAGCTGCTTGGCAAGCGTTACAACAACGCCATCAAGCGGATGTCCCAGACCGAGAGCGAGGACGTGTTCCAGCTCTTCATGAACTCCTTCGCCCGCGCCATTGAACCGCACACCAGCTATCTGTCTCCGCGCAGCGCCGATCGGTTCAACACCGAGATGAACCTCTCGCTGGAGGGGATTGGTGCCGTGCTGCAGGCGGAAGATGACTTCACCGTCATCCGCTCCCTGGTGCCCGGCGGCCCGGCGGCCAAGTCCAATCACCTGAAACCCGATGACAAGATCACCGGGGTGGGGCAGGACGACGGCAAGATTGTGGATGTCATAGGCTGGCGTCTTGACGACGTGGTCGAGCTCATCAAGGGGCCCAAGGGCAGCAAGGTGAAGTTGGAGATCCAGCGCGGCAAGGGCGCGACCGCCAAGACCGAGCTGGTGGAGCTGGTGCGTGACAAGGTGCGTCTGGAAGACAGAGCCGCCAAGTCCAAGGTGATCACCGCCGAGGGCAAGAAGATCGGTGTGCTCGAGATCCCGAGCTTCTACGTCAACCTGCACGACGACGTGATCAAGGAGATCTCCAGCCTCAACAAGCAGAAGATCGACGGCCTCATCGTCGATCTGCGCGGCAACGGCGGCGGTGCCCTGACGGAAGCTTCCGCCCTGAGCGGTCTCTTCTTTGCCAGCGGCCCCGTGGTGCAGATCCGTGATCACATGGGTCGCATCACCGTCAATGGCGACGACGACGGCAATGTCTACTACGGTGGCCCCATGTCGGTGATGATCGACCGCTACAGCGCCTCGGCCTCCGAGATCTTCGCCGCCGCCATGCAGGACTATGGTCGTGCGCTGATCCTCGGCGAAAACTCGTTCGGCAAGGGGACGGTGCAGCAGCATCGCAGCCTCGCCAAGGTCTATGACTTCTACGAGCAGCCGCTGGGTCACGTGCAGTACACCATCGCCAAGTTCTACCGTATCGATGGCGGCAGCACCCAGAACAAGGGGGTTGCTCCCGATATCGCCTTCCCGACCGCAGTGGCGCCGGGTGAGACGGGGGAGAGCCGCGAGTTCAACGCCTTGCCCTGGGACAAGATTGCCTCGGCCAGCTACGAGCGACTGGGGGACTTCTCCAGCCTGCTGCCCAAGCTGAAATCGGCCCACGAGGCGCGGATCACCAAGGATCCGGAATTTGCCTATGTGCTGCAGGACATCAAGGAGTATCAGGCGGACAAGGACAAGAAGTCGGTCTCCCTGAACGAAGCCGAGCGGCTGGCTGAACAGGCCAAACAGGACGAGAAGGCGCTGGCGCGAGCCAACGAGCGGCTGACCCGACTTGGCAAGCCGACGGTGAAGAGCCTGGATGAACTGCCGACCGATTTCGAGGCACCTGACGAATACCAGGTGGAAGCCGCCAACATCACGGCGGATCTGGCCACCCTCAGCAAGAAGAGCTGATGCTGGCAACGAAATGACAAGGGCGACTCGGGTCGCCCTTTCTTTTGCCTGAATGCAAACTATTTGACCCTGTCCGAGCCTTGTGACAGCCTCTGACACGTCAATAACAAAGCGTGGAAGCACACAATAATGACTGAACAACCTCAGGCCATGACGGCTAAATATCGCCAGGATTACCAGGCTCCCCTCTATTGGTGTGACAGCCTGGATCTCGATTTTCAGCTGCAAGAGCCCCTGACCCGGGTCACCGCCATCTCCCGTTTGCGTCGCAGCGGCGATCACAACGAACCCCTGGTGCTGGACGGCGAGGGGCTTGACCTTGTCAGTGTCAGTGTGGATGGCGTGCCCTATCAGCAATACGAGCAGGGAGAGAGCTGTCTGACCCTGTTCAACCTGCCGGCCGAGTGCGTGCTGACCGTGGTTACCGACATCGATCCCGCCGCCAACACGGCGCTGGAGGGGCTCTACAAATCCGGCGATGCCTATTGCACCCAGTGCGAGGCCGAGGGCTTTCGTCGTATCACCTATTACATGGACAGGCCGGACATCCTGGCCCGTTACAGTACTCGCATCACCGCCGACAAGGCCAAGTACCCCTATCTGCTCTCCAACGGCAACAAGGTCGCGAGCGGCGATCTGGACGACGGTCGCCACTTCGTGCAGTGGCAGGATCCCTTCCCCAAACCGAGTTACCTGTTCGCCCTGGTGGCCGGTGACTTCGATGTGGAGCGCAACCACTTCATTACCAAAAGCGGCCGCCAGGTGGCGCTCGAGATCTTCGTGGACAAGGGCAACCTGGACCGCGCCGGTTTCGCCATGGAGAGCCTTATCAACTCCATGCGCTGGGACGAGCAGCGTTTCGGCCTCGAGTATGACCTCGACATCTACATGATCGTGGCGGTGGACTTCTTCAACATGGGGGCCATGGAGAACAAGGGGCTCAACATCTTCAACTCCAAGTTCGTGCTGGCCAACCCGGCCACTGCCACCGATGCGGACTACCACGGCATCGAGCGGGTGATCGGTCACGAATATTTCCACAACTGGACCGGCAACCGCGTCACCTGCCGCGACTGGTTCCAGTTAAGCCTCAAAGAGGGGCTGACGGTGTTCCGGGATCAGGAGTTCTCCTCCGATCTGGGGTCGCGCGGCGTCAACCGCATCAACAACGTGCGCACCGTGCGCGGTCCGCAGTTTGCCGAAGATGCCGGCCCCATGGCCCACCCCATCCGCCCGGATGTGGTGATCGAGATGAACAACTTCTACACCCTGACCGTCTACGAGAAGGGCTCTGAAGTGATCCGCATGATGCACACCCTGCTGGGGGAGGACGCCTTCCAGGCGGGCATGCGCCTCTACTTCGAGCGTCACGACGGCTCTGCCGCCACCTGCGACGACTTCGTGCAGGCGATGGAGGATGCCTCCGGGGTGGATCTCGTTCGCTTCCGCCGCTGGTACAGCCAGTCCGGCACCCCCGAGCTCACCGTGACCGACGAGTACGATGCCACGAGTGGTGTTTATCGTCTGCACGTGAGCCAGCACACCCCGCCGACCCAGGATCAGCCACAAAAGCTGCCGCTGCATATCCCCCTCGACATCGAGCTCTACGATGCGCAGGGTGCCGTCATCCCGCTGCAATATCAGGGCAAGGCCATCGGCAATGTGCTGGACGTGCTGGAAGCACAGCAGACTTTCGAATTCGATCGGGTGCCGGTCAGACCGGTACCCTCCCTGCTACGGGACTTCTCCGCCCCGGTCAAGTTGCACTATGACTACAGCGACGAGGCCCTTGCCTTCCTGATGCGCCATGCCCGCAACGAGTTTGCCCGCTGGGATGCGGCGCAGATGCTGATCAACAAGGCGGTGATCGACGGGGTGGCGCGGGTCCAGCACGGGCAGGGGGTTGAACTCTCCCACACCCTGCTGGCGGCCTTTGTCGCCATTCTGGACGAGGCTGCGCTGGATCCCGCCCTCAAGGCAGAGATCCTGGCCCTGCCGGGAGAGGCGACCCTGGCCGAGCTGTTCGAGGTGGCCGACATCGACGCCATCCACCAGGTGCGCAACGGGATCCAGGCCGCACTGGCCCACGCCTTCGGCGACCGCCTGCTGGCGTGCTACGAGAGCCTGCGCCTGCCGGCTTATCAGGTGGTCCATGCCGACATGGCCAAGCGGGCCCTCAAGGGCGTGGTGCTGGGTTATCTGGCGGCGCTGGATGCCGCGAAGGCCGATACCCTGGTGCGCGAGCAGTACGGGGCCGCCGACAACATGACCGACACCCTGACGGCACTCCAGGTGGCCAACAGCCATCTGCTGCCGTGCCGCGCAGCGCTTTTGGCCGACTTCGAAGGCAAGTGGGCCAAGGATGGTCTGGTGTTGGACAACTGGTTGCGACTGGTGGGCTCCAAGCCGGCGGAAGACGTGCTGGAGGAGGTGAAGCTGGCGATGGCGCATCCCACTTTCAGCATCCGCAACCCGAACCGGTTGCGGGCGCTGGTGGCCAGTTTTGCCATGAACAACCAGGTGCAGTTCCACGCCGCCGATGGCAGCGGCTATCGCTTCCTGACCGATCTCTTGATCGAGCTCAACGAGGTCAATCCTCAGGTGGCGTCCCGCCTCATCACCCCGCTTATCCAGTTCAAGCGGCTCGATGAGGGGCGCAAGGCGCTGGTTCGCGCCGAGCTGACCCGCCTGGCCAACCTGGACGGGCTGGCGCGGGATCTGTTCGAGAAGGTGAGCAAGGCGCTGGCACAGTAAGCGTCACGACGGCGGGCAGGGGAGTCTGGCTCTCCTGCCCGTTTTTCATGGATGACCAGGAGGTGACATGAGGCAATACACTTTTCGGCTCTCCCTTGGCCGCGACGAGATCATGTTGATGTACCAGGGGCAGGTGAACCGCCTGGTGGTACGTACCGAGCAGGGTCTGACCCTGGAGCTGGGATTGGAGAAAATCCGGCGTTTTGTGTCGGAGAGCGGCGTTCACGGCTACTTTCGACTGAAAACCCAGGACGATCATCGCTTCATTTCCCTGGAACGCATAAATTAACAAAACTTGAACATCAATCCGGGTAAATATCTGCTTTAAGTCACTATCTATCCGGTAAATGGCGCGGCATCCAGTGCGATTTTCTGAATTTTGCCAACTTGGCAAAATTTATCACAACCCAAGCCGTGATCTGTCCCTTGTTTTTAACATCCCGTTATCACCTTTGCTCGCCTTCCTTGATCCAAGCCATTACACTTCGCTGCAACTCTGTACCGGTGGGCATCCTGGGTGGATGTCGCCGTGTCTGTGATGTCGTCCGATAAGGAAACTAGCAATGGCATTGAAAGACGCCCCTACCTCCGTTCTGCTCGAAAACGTTCTCAGTCTGATCCACCAGAAATTGCCGAAAAACAGTGCCTCCCTGGTCGAATGTTTCGTTGCCAAGTTCTACGGCAACATGGCCAGCACTGATCTGCATGACCGCAATGACAGCGATCTCTATGGCGCCGCCCTCAGTCTGTGGAATGCCCTCAACCACCGTACCGGCATCGAGCCCTATATCCGGGTCTACAACCCCGAGCTGACCCGCCACGGATGGCAGTCTCCCCATACCATCGTCGAGATCATCCTGCAGGATTCCCCCTTCCTGGTGGACTCCATCCGCATGGCCCTCAAGCGTCTCAATATCACCGCCCACATGATGCTGCACCAGCCGCTGCACCTGATCCGCGGCGAAGGCGGCAAGATTGGCGCCATCCTGGATCTGGACAACACCGCAGAGCAGACCTCGGTGGAAACCGCCTTCCTCATCGAAATCGATCACCTGACCGGTGAAGAGGAGATGGACGCCCTGACTGCCGAGCTCAACTCGGTGGCGCGGGAAGTGGCCCTGGCGGTGGGAGACTGGCAGCCCATGCTGGCGCGCCTGAACGAGATCATCGAGGAGCTGCCCAAACGCAAGAACCCGGTCAGCCAGGCTGAGGTGGACTCCTGCGTCGCCTTTCTCAAATGGGTGGCCGCCCACAACTTCACCCTGATGGGTTATCGTCGCTACGACGTCAAGGCGGTGGAGGGGGATCACGAGATCCTGCCGCAGCCCGAGTCCAGCCTGGGGCTGATGAAGAACTCCATCAAGGACGAAGGCCAGCGCCTCGGCACCATGCCCGCCAGCGCCCGTCACGCGGCCCTCAGTTCCGACTTGCTGATCCTCACCAAGTCCAACAGCAAGTCCCGGGTGCATCGTCCGGCCTATGTGGACTACATCGGCATCAAGCGTTTCGACGAGCACGGCAAGGTGGTGGGAGAGGATCGCTTCATCGGCTTGTATGCCTCCTCCATCTACAACACCAGTGCGACCCAGATCCCCCTCATCAGCCACCGCCTCGAGCGCATCATGGCCGCCTCCGGCTTTGAATCGGGCTCCCATGCCTACAAGGCGCTGCTGAACGTGCTGGAAACCTACCCGCGCGACGAGCTGATCCAGGCCCGTGAAGAGGAGCTGCTGGCCACCGGTCTCGGGGTACTGGAGATGCAGGAGCGGGACATGCTGCGCCTGTTCGTGCGCCGCGACGTCTACGGCCGCTTCTTCTCCTGCATGGTCTATGTCACCAAGGAGCGCTACAACACGGCGCTGCGGGTCAAGACCCAGCAGATTTTGCAGAAATATTTTGGCAGCAGCATCGATGTGGAGTTCAACGTCTACTTCACCGAGGGTGTGCTGGCACGGACCCACTACATAGTGCGGGTCAACAACAACAACGTGGATGTGGATGTGAACGAAGTACAGAACAACCTGATTGAAGCGGCCCGCAGCTGGGATGACCGCCTGGATTCCGTGCTGCTTTCCCACTATGGCGAGGCCCGCGGCAACGAGCTGCGCCGCCGTTTCAGCACCGCCTTCCCCCGCGCCTACAAGGAAGATGTGCTGCCGGGCTCTGCCGTGGCGGACATCATGGCCCTGGATGGATTGAGCGAGGCCGAGCCGCTTGGCATGCTGTTCTACCGCGCCCAGGAGGAGGAGAACGATCGCCGGGTACGCCTCAAGCTGTTCCACCGAAGCGAACCCATCCACCTCTCCGACGTCCTGCCCATGCTCGAAAACATGGGGCTGCGCGTCATCGGCGAGACCCCGTATCAGGTACGGACCCCCACCGGCGAGGTGTTCTGGATCCTCGATTTCTCCATGCTGCTGCGGGGCGAGCAACCGTTCGATCTGGAGCAGAGCCAGCAGCGCTTCCAGCAGGCCTTCGCCGCCATCTGGAACAAGACCCTGGAAGATGACGGCTTCAACCGTCTGGTGCTGGGGGCCGGCCTCACCGGTCGTCAGGTATCCGTGCTGCGGGCCTATGCCAAATACATGCGCCAGACCGGCGTCTCCTTCAGCCAGTCCTATATCGAGGAGACCCTGACCCGTTATCCGGACATCGCCCAGCTGCTGTTCACCCTGTTCGAACAGCGCCTGGATCCGGCCATCAAGCAGGATGCCAAGGTGCCATCGCAAGATGCCAAGGCATCCGCCAAGCTGCACGAGCAGCTCGCCGCCAAGCTGGATCAGGTCGCCAACCTGGATGACGATCGCATCATTCGCCGCTATGTGGAGATGATCGACGCCACCCTGCGCACCAACTACTACCAGCTGGACAAGGCGGGCAACATCAAGCCCTACATCTCCTTCAAGCTGGCCCCCTCCTGCATCACCGACATGCCGCTGCCGCTGCCGAAGTTCGAGATCTTCGTCTACTCCCCGCGAGTGGAAGGAGTACACCTGCGCTGGGGCAAGGTGGCCCGTGGCGGCCTGCGCTGGTCCGATCGCAAAGAGGACTTCCGCACCGAAGTGCTGGGTCTGGTGAAAGCTCAGCAGGTGAAGAACACCGTCATCGTGCCGGTGGGCGCCAAGGGCGGCTTCTATTGCAAGCAGATGCCGGCGGGGGCGCCCCGTGCCGTCATCCAGGAGGAGGGCAAGGCCTGCTACCGTCTGTTCATCCGCGGCCTGCTCGATGTGACCGACAACATCATCGGCGGCGAGGTGATCCCGCCAAAATCAGTGGTGCGTCACGACGAGGATGACTACTACCTGGTCGTGGCGGCCGACAAGGGCACCGCCACCTTCTCCGACATCGCCAACGAAATCAGCCTCGAATACGGCCACTGGCTCGGCGATGCGTTCGCCTCCGGCGGCTCGGTGGGCTATGACCACAAGAAGATGGGCATCACCGCCCGCGGCGCCTGGGAATCGGTCAAGCGCCACTTCCGTGAGATTGGCATCAACTGCCAGACCACCGACTTCACCTGCGTGGGGATCGGTGACATGGCCGGCGACGTGTTCGGCAACGGCATGCTGCTCTCCGAGCACATCCAGCTGGTGGGCGCCTTCAACCACATGCACATCTTCGTCGACCCGACCCCGGATGCGGCCAGGAGCTTCGTCGAGCGCAAGCGCCTGTTCGAGCTGCCCGGCTCCAGCTGGGATGACTACAACCGTGAGCTCATCTCCAAGGGGGGCGGCATCTTCCTGCGCTCTGCCAAGTCCATCAAGCTGAGCCCGGAAATGCAGACCCTGCTCGGCACCGACAAGAGCGGCATGGCCCCGAACGAGTTGATCAAGGCGCTGCTCTGCCTGAACGTCGACCTGCTCTGGAACGGCGGCATCGGCACCTATGTGAAGAGTGCCCGCGAGAGCGACGCCGACGTCGGGGATCGCAGCAACGACGTGCTGCGGGTCAATGGGCGTGATCTGCGTGCCCGCATCGTGGGCGAGGGTGGCAACCTGGGCTTCACCCAGCTTGGCCGGGTGGAGTACGCGAGCCAGGGTGGTCGCATCAACACCGACTTCACCGACAACGTGGGCGGGGTGGATTGCTCCGACAACGAGGTCAACATCAAGATCCTGCTCAACCAACTGGTGGCCGCCGGGGATCTGACCCTCAAGCAGCGCAACCAGATGCTCTACGAGATGACGGATGCGGTGGCCCAGGTGGTCATCACCAACGCCTACCGCCAGTCACAATCCATCTCGGTGACCGCTTTCCGTGGTGCCGAGCAGCTGAAAGAGCAGCAGCGCTTCATCCAGGGGCTGGAGCGGGAAGGCAAGCTTGACCGGGCGCTCGAGTTCCTCCCCTCCGACGAGGAGCTCTCCGAGCGGATGGCGGCAGGGCAGGGGTTGACCCGACCCGAGCTCGCCGTGCTGGTGGCTTACGGCAAGATGGTGCTCAAAGAGCAGCTCAACTGCCCGGAAGTGACCGAGGAGCCCTTCCTCGCCAACATGCTGGTCACCAGCTTCCCGACCCAGTTGCAGCAGCAATTTGGCGCGGCCCTGGCCCAGCATCCGCTGCGAGGCGAGATCATCGCGACCCGGGTGGCCAACATGCTGGTCAACGACATGGGGCTCAACTTCGCCAGCCGGATGAAGGACGAGACCGGTGCCTCGGTGGCGGAAGTGGCCTGCTGCTTCGCCATGGCCCGGGAAGTGTTCGGCCTCGGCGCCCTGTGGCGTGACATCGAAGGGTGTGACAACGGGGTGGATGCCCAGACCCAGCTCGAGCTGATGTTCTACAGCCGCCGCATCGTACGCCGCGCCACCCGCTGGTTCCTGCGCGCCCGCAACCGCAGCTGGAGCATCGGCGAGAACATCGCCTTCTTCCGCCCGGCCTTCGAGACCCTGAGTCAGCACCTTTATGAGGTAATGGACGAAAGCGAAGTGGCCGAACACAGCCAGGCGGTCGCCGCCCTGATGGAGAAACAGGTGCCGGAGGCCATCGCCCGTCGCGTGGCACACATGAGCAGCCTCTTCTCCTGCCTGGATCTGGCGCAGATTGCCGCGGAGCACAAGACCGACATCCTGCGGGTTGCCAACGTCTACTATCGCCTGGGCGCCAAGCTGGATCTGCACTGGTTCCTCGAGCAGATCAACCATCAGCCGGTGGGCAACCACTGGCAGGCGATGGCGCGGGCTTCCTTCCGCGAAGATCTGGACTGGCAGCAACGCAGCCTCACCTCCGTGGTACTGGAAGGGTGCAAAGAGCAGGGGGAATGCGCTACCATACTGGCCGACTGGATTTCGGAGCATGAGCAACTCTTGTCCCGTTGGACCCACATGTTGGCCGACTTCAAGACCACGAGCACGCACGAGTTCGCCAAGTTCTCGGTGGCCTTGCGAGAGTTGAACCTGCTCCAGTTGAATTGCCGAACCTCGGCATAACCCAAAAAGCCCCGGCCAGTTGCCGGGGCTTTTTTTAAGGAGCAAGCATGCTGTACCCACTCGCCAGGCATTTCCTGTTCAAACTCAATCCGGAGCAGGCTCACGATCTCTCCATCAAATATTTGCCCCGCCTTCTCGGTACCCCGCTTGATTGTTTCTTCCGCCATTCTCTGCCCAAACGCCCCGTCACCGTCATGGGGCTTAATTTTGCCAATCCGGTGGGGTTGGCCGCCGGTCTGGATAAAGACGGGGAGTGCATTGATGCCTTCGGCGCCATGGGGTTCGGTTTCATCGAGGTCGGTACCGTGACCCCCAGACCCCAGAGCGGCAATGACAAGCCTCGTCTCTTCCGGGTGATCCCGGCCGAGGGGATCATTAATCGCATGGGATTCAACAACAAGGGAGTCGATCACCTGGTAGCGCGGGTGAAAGAGGCCAAATATCAGGGGGTGATCGGCATCAATATCGGCAAGAACAAGGACACCCCCATCGAGCAGGGCAAGGATGATTACCTTCTCTGCATGGACAAGGTGTATGACCACGCCGGTTATATTGCGGTCAATATTTCCTCGCCAAACACCCCGGGTCTGCGTCAATTGCAATATGGCGATGCACTGGATGAACTGCTGGCCGCATTGAAACAGCGCCAACAGGAGCTGGCCGAGAAATATAAAAAGTATGTGCCGCTGGCCGTGAAAATTGCCCCGGATCTGTCACTCGATGAAATAGATCAGGTAGCCGCCTCTTTGATCAAGAACCGTATTGACGGTGTCATCGCCACCAATACCACTCTGGAGCGGGAGATGATATATGACATGCCCCATGCCGCAGAGGCCGGCGGGCTTAGCGGTCGTCCGCTCCAGCACAAGAGCACCGAGGTGATCCGCCACCTGGCCAAGGCCCTCGACGGCGCCCTGCCCATTATCGGTGTGGGTGGTATCGACAGCGCCATGGCGGCTCGGGAAAAACTGGCAGCGGGTGCCAGTCTTGTCCAGATTTACAGCGGCTTTATTTATAAAGGGCCGAGTCTGGTCAAAGAGATCGTTACCCATATTTAAAAAATAACCGGTTGCCCTTATTTAACGTTGCTCAAATTCTCGACATGGAATAAAGTCGAGGGACGGCTTAGATAAGGGCACCACCATGTGTATTCAACCCAATGACAATTGGCAGTGGCATTATGACGCTCAGGATGATCGCCTGATGCTGGATTTGTCCGATCGCATGATATTTGCCACTGAATATAAAGGTCGACAACTTGTTCCCTGTTCTTTCACCACCCAGCCTTTTTGTGTGGATGATGCCGCCCTCTATTACCAGTTGATGGACAAGGCCGCTGAACTCGACTGGAGTACGCCCCACCAGGTCCAGCTGGTCCTCAATGCCATCGCCGTCAGCCGTTTTTATAAACCCCTGATGCCGCAAAGCTGGTTCTTTCATGAACAGCAGGCTCATGTTTTTCCGGATATGGGATCCCTGGTGTGGATGGATACGCCCCACGGTCGGGGGGAATTCATGGTCATCGAAGCCGGCGATCAGGCGAGCGTTTGCCTGAACCTGACCGACGAGCTGGTGCTGACCAACAGCAAGACGCTGCCGCGCTTTGCCGTGATCAAGGTGATGAATAACCGGATGCAAGCCAGAGTCCGGGCACAGACACAATATCGGGAAGTGGGCTGACGACGGGGCTGTTATATGGCGACGAATAAGTCCGTTATAGGCCTGCTATATTGGTCTGATATTTAAGCGCTCAGTCTCTCTCTTGTTCCATTATTTGTCTTTTTCCTTCGTCTGGTCGTCACGACCATTTTCTGCCTGGTCCGGGCAAGATTTTCGAATTCTTTACGAATGTGATGGTAGACAACTGCCAGCCAGGAGCGGGATCCTGTCGCCCGCAAGGGGGAGGGGAGCGTTTGCCGCGCCTCTTGCCGTTTATATGGCGCCTTTGTCCAAGGTTCGAGTGCCGAGCGCGGGCCGATAAGGTATAATGCGGCACTATTTTTATGGCATCCCCGTGAGCGTGATGAAAGAATTTTTTGCAACCTGCCCCAAAGGGCTGGAAAACCTGCTGGCCGTCGAGCTGACCAATCTGGGTGCGGAGCAGGTCCGTGAGACCGTGGCCGGCGTCCACTTCAAGGGCGAACTGGCCATCGGTTACAAGGCCTGTCTGTGGAGCCGCTTTGCCTCCCGAATCGTGCTGGTGCTCTCCGAGTTCCAGATGAACGATGATCTGGACCTCTACCTCGGGGCCCATACCATTCCCTGGGAAGAGCACTTCTCCGGTACCGCCACCATCGCGGTGGACTTTACCGGTACCAACGCCTCCATTCGCAATACCCAGTACGGCGCCCTGAAGATCAAGGACGCCATCGTCGATCGCTTCACCAAGCGCGGTCACGTGCGCCCGGATGTGGACAAGAAGTCCCCGGACATTCGCATCATGGCGCACCTTGGCAAAGGCAAGGCCAATATCACGCTGGACTTGTCAGGCCCGGCGCTGCACCAGCGCTTCTATCGCCAGGGCACCGGCGAGGCGCCCCTCAAAGAGAACCTGGCTGCGGCCATGATTGCCCGCAGCGGCTGGGCCGGCGAGCCCATGATGGACCCCATGTGCGGCTCCGGTACCCTGCTGATTGAAGCGGCCTTCATCGCTGCCGACATGGCGCCTGCGCTGCGCCGTGAGCGCTTCGGTTTCGATCGCTGGCTGCAACACGATGGTGAACTGTGGCAGAGTCTGATGATGGAAGCCCAGGTGCGTGCCAAGCGCGGCATGCAGCGCTGCGAGGTGAAACTGTTCGGTTGCGATGCGGATACCCGGGTCCTGATGAAGGCCCGTGACAATGCCAAGGCCGCCGGCGTGGCCCATCTCATTACCTTCAAGCAGGCCGATGTCACCAAGCTGGAAAATCCGCTGCCGATGCCGGCTGTGGAAGGAGAGAGCCGTCAGGTCGGCATGCTTATCTCCAACCCGCCCTATGGCGAGCGTCTCGGTGAATTCCCGGCGTTGCTGGAAGTGCATCAGGCCCTTGGCGATGCCCTGCGCCGCGGCTTCCAGGGGTGGAAGATCACCATTCTCTCCGCCTCTCCCGAACTCCTGAGCTGCCTGCGCTTGCGTGCCGACAAGCAGTATCGCCTGTTCAACGGCGCCCTCGAGTGCCAGCTGCGCAACTATCAGATCGCCCTCGATGCCGTTGCTTCCCAGAAAGAGGTGGCCCAGGACTTTGCCAACCGTCTGCGCAAGAATCTGAAGACCCTCGAGAAATGGGCGAGCAAGGAGAACCTCGATTGCTACCGCCTCTATGACGCGGACTTGCCGGAGTACAACGCTGCCATCGACCGCTATCAGGATTATCTGGTGGTGCAGGAGTACGCGGCGCCCAAGGACATTCCCGCCCAGAAGACCCGCCAGCGTCTGCTGGACATGGTGCAGGCCGCCATCAAGGTGACCGGCATGGACGGCGAGAAGGTGATCCTGAAGGTGCGCGAGCGCCAGGAAGGCAAACAGCAGTACCAGAAGCTCTCCGAAGAGCAGCACCGGATGGAAGTGCAGGAGTATGGTGCTCGCCTCTGGGTCAACCTCTACGACTATCTGGACACCGGCCTCTTCCTCGACCACCGCCAGACCCGCCGCATGCTGGGCCAGATGGCAAAGGGCAAGCGCTTCCTGAACCTCTTCGCCTATACCGGCAGTGCCACCGTGCACGCGGGGCTCGGCGGCGCCCGCGAAACCACCACGGTGGACATGTCGCGCACCTACCTCAACTGGGCCCAGGACAACATGCGCCTCAACTCGCTGGTGGGCCGTGAGCACAAGTTCGTGCAGGCGGATTGTCTGAAGTGGTTGTCGGAAGCCGACGAGCAGTACGACCTCATCTTCATCGATCCGCCCACCTTCTCCAACTCCAAGCGGATGGACGAGAGTTTCGACGTGCAGCGGGATCACCTGCTGTTGATGCAGCACCTCAAGCGCCTGCTCGCGGCGGACGGCACCCTGGTCTTCTCCAACAACAAGCGCCACTTCAAGATGGACTTGGCCGGCCTTGACGCCATCGGTCTCAAGGCGCAGAACATCACGAACAAGACCCGGCCCAAGGACTTCGAGCGCAACCAGCATATCCACAACTGCTGGATCATCACTCACGCCGAGGCACAAGGCTGATGCTGACCCTGTTTCACACCGACGGCTGCCACCTGTGCGAACAGGCGTGGACGCTGGTGGAACAGGCCGGGGTGGCCGCGCAGACCCGCCGCTGCGACATCCTAGAGGAGGAGATCTGGCTCGAGGCTTACCGGGTGCGCATCCCGGTGCTGCAAGACAGTGCCGGCCGGGAGCTGGGCTGGCCTTTCACCCTGGGAGAGCTGCAAGGCTGGCTGGCACAGGGGTGAGCAGGATTTGACGACAAAACGGGGGCAGACTCACGCTGCCGCCCGTTTTTTCATAAGCAACAAGGAACAAACATGGCTCTTTTGACATTGCACGGCGCGTCCCTGTCGTTCAGTGATTTTCCGCTGCTCGACCATGCCGAGCTCACCATAGAGCGGGGCGAGCGCCTCTGTCTGGTGGGTCGCAACGGGGCGGGCAAGTCTACCCTGATGAAGGTGATTGCCAGCGAACTGCCGCTGGACGACGGCCGTCTGGTGTTGCAACAAGATTTGAAAGTGACCCGCCTCGAGCAGGATCCGCCCGCCTCGAGCGAGATCACCGTGTTCGATTACGCCGCAGAAGGGCTGGCCGGGGTAGGGGAGCTGCTCAAGCAGTACCATCATGTCTCCCACGCCCTGGCGCACGACCCTTCCGATGCCAACATTCGCACCATGAGCCAGTTGCAGGAGCAGCTCGACTATCAGAACGGCTGGCAGTACGAGACCCGCATCAATCAGGTGCTGACCCTGCTTGATCTCGACCCTGATGTGACGCTCGACAGTCTGTCTGGCGGCTGGCTGCGCAAGGTGGCTCTGGCCCGCGCCCTGGCGTGTGACCCGGATCTGTTGCTGCTGGACGAGCCGACCAACCACCTGGACATCGATGCCATCAACTGGCTGGAAGAGTTCCTCAAGGACTTTCGCGGCGCCATCGTCTTCATCTCCCACGACCGGGAGTTCATCCACAAGCTGGCGACCCGGATCATCGATCTCGATCGCGGCGTGATCACCTCCTGGCCCGGCAACTATGACGAATATCTGCAAGGCAAGGAGGAGTGGCTGCGGGTCGAGGAGCTGAAAAACGCCGAGTTCGACCGCAAGCTGGCCCAGGAAGAGGTATGGGTGCGCCAGGGTATCAAGGCGCGTCGTACCCGCAACGAGGGACGGGTGCGGGCCCTCAAGGCGATGCGCATGGAGCGCACCCAGCGCCGGGAACTGCAGGGCAAGGCCAAGCTGCAACTGGACGAGGCGGGCCGCTCCGGCAAGCTGGTGTTCGAGACCGAGGGGCTGGGGCTGGACTTTGGTGATCGCACCCTGTTCCAGGGACTGGATCTGCAGGTGCTGCGCGGGGACAAGATTGCCCTGGTGGGCCCCAACGGCTGCGGCAAGTCGACCCTGATCAAGCTGCTGATGGGCCAGCTCGAGGCGAGCCGTGGCTCGGTGCGCCAGGGGACCAACCTGGAAGTGGCCTACTTCGATCAATATCGTGAGCAGCTCGACCCCGAGAAGACGGTGGTGGACAACGTGGGGGAGGGCAAGCAGGAGGTGATGGTTCGCGGCCGCTCCCGCCACATCCTTGGCTACCTGCAGGACTTCCTGTTCGAGCCCAAGCGGGCGCGCACCCCGGTCAAGGCCTTGTCAGGGGGCGAGAAAAACCGTCTACTGTTGGCCAAACTCTTCCTCAAGCCCAGTAACTTGTTGATTCTGGATGAACCAACCAACGACCTGGATGTCGAAACGCTGGAATTGCTGGAAGAGCTGCTCACCGATTACCCGGGCACCCTGCTGCTGGTCAGCCACGATCGCCGTTTCATCGACAATACCGTGACCGGCTGCTGGCTGTTTGAAGGGGATGGACGGATCAGCGATTATGTCGGGGGCTACGCCGACATGATGGCCACACGAGCCCTGCAGGCCGCCCAACAGACGGCCAAGGCGACCCAGATCAAGGTGGCAGAGCCTGTCGCGTCGGCAGCGGAGCCTGCGAAAAAAACACGAAAACTCTCTTACAAGTTGCAACTGGAGCTGGATAATCTGCCAGCCCGGCTGGAACAGTTGGAAATGGAACTCGATGCCCTGCAGGCCGAGATTAACCACCCCGGTTTCTTCTCTCTGCCAGCAGAGCAGACCCAGCCCAAACTGGATGCATTGAATGCGGCAGAGGCCGCATTGGAACACGCCTTCTCCCGTTGGGAGGAGTTGGAAGCGTTGAAACATCAAGACTAAGGAAGTAGATGAAAAAGCAATTATCCATGCTGGCCATCCTGGTCGGCGCCAGCCTCAACGCGCAGGCGGCACAAAGCTCCTTTTTCACCATCGTCGATGACGAAGTCAAAGGCTATGCCAGCGGGATCAGCGGCGATGCCAACGGCCTCATCGGGCTCAACACCAAGAACAACATGGCGGAATACTTCTCCACCGTGCGGTTTGCCGACTTCCTGGTCGATCGTTTCCGTTTCGAGCAGGGTTGCATGCTCTCCAACTCGGTCTGCAACTCCTTCTGGAGCGACAACTCGGGCTTTGCCTACCAGTGGCGTCGCGACTTCCTGGACAAGGTGGATCAACGCAGCAACCTGGGCTACGTGACCAGCTCCGAGGTCGATGGCCTGGTGACGGCCCTCGGGGATGTCCCGGAGGATCGGGTCGGTTACAAGATGAATGGCAAGCTGCGCACCGCCTTTGCCGTGGTCAATGACGGCAACCCGGTCGAGCTCAAGGATGCGGCCAGCACCCACGGCCTGAGCGTACCCACCTCCATCAAGAAGCTGGACAACGGTCAGTATCTGGTGACCGGTACCGCGGCCAGCGACAAGTATCGCCACAAGGTGGGCGGTGACTTCTACAAGTGGTGTTTCGAGACGGGCAATGACAGCCAGTACGGTGACTTCCGCTACTGCCCCGGGGTCGATACCCAGGCGAGCTTCTGGCTGCTCAACAGCTCGGGCGGGTTCAACAAGCTGATGCAGGCCGGCACCTATGGCCATCAGCGTGACGAGGTGCTGCAAACCGCCTCTGCACTGGGCGTGGCCAAGTACAACGGCACCCTCTACGGCGTGGGCTACAGCTCTACCGGCGAGGTGGGCACCGGTGATCTGGATGGTCGTAACCTCGCCAGCTACTGGACCCTGGATACGGCTGCCGGCACCGTGGGCACCACCAAGATCATCCCGCTGCCGGATGGCGAGCCTGGCAAGGACGATGCCAAGCTGCAACACAGCTGGGCCGTGGCCGTCAACGACAACGGCTACGTGATCGGCAACCAGCGCTATCGCATCAACAAGGGACAGAACCGCCCGGTGGAGATGTTCCTGTTCAACCTGAGCAAGCCGGGTACGGCGGCCAGCCTTCCTCTCCAGGACAAGCCGGTCTCGGGGGCAGGCTCGGAAGCGGCCGCCATCAACGATCACAACATGGTGGTTGGCTGGCGCGACTCCCGTCACCAGACCCAACCGGTGGTCAATGGCACCAACCGCATGCAGGAAGCCTTCCTGCTGAACGCGGCCGCCCCGGCCAACAGCTGGTATCTGAACGATCTCATCTGTGGCAAGGATGACGCCGGCAACAAGCAGTGTGCCCAGAACGGCAAGTACTATCACATCGCTTACGCGAGCGGCATCAGCAGCGACGGCACCATTGCCGCGACGGCGTATCGCTATGACAGCGAGAGCGACCTCAACAAACGCGCCAACGCCACCGTGGTCGCCGTCAAACTGACGCCGGCCGTGGCGGATTATCAGGGCAATGCCCCGGCCAGCTATGTGGTCAGCAATGCGCCGGTCAACAACCAGACCGGTCAGGATGGTGGCGAGGGCGGTGGCGGCAGCCTGTTCTGGTTGACTCTGCTGGCGCTGCCCTTTGCCTGGCTGCGTCGCTATCAGCGATAAATAAGTGTCATCAAAAATTAATGCAGTTCAGTATCTTGTGTCACAACCCCTGAATAGCATGGAATTTTTTGTTTGACCCTGCCTCCCCCCTGGGGTAAAGATGAAGGCGACCGGTGAAAAACTGGTCGCTTTTTTTGTTCCACGAAGAGGGTCGTAGATGATGAAGAGACAGAAACGGGACCGTCTGGAGAGAGCTCGCGCTCGTGGTTATCAGGCTGGCGTAGTCGGCAAACAGAAAGAAGCGTGTCCGTACCAGTGCCTGGATGCCAGGGGCCATTGGCTTGGTGGTTGGCGCGATGCCATGGAAGGGCGAGGCTCAGGCCTCTTCATGAAGTAACCGATACTTCATCACTCAGTACAAAAGGAAAGGGGCCATCGTGGCCCCTTTACGTTGTCTCTGCTCACCCAGGAGCAGGATCAGAATGCGGTGGTGTCTTTGAACAGGCCCACTTTCAGATCGGTGGCGCTGTAGATGGGGCGACCATCCACTTCGACGACGCCATCGGCAATGCCCATGACCAGTTTGCGGTTGATGACGCGCTTGAAGGTGATTTTGTAGGTGACCTTCTTGGCTGTCGGCAGGATCTGGCCGGTGAACTTGACTTCACCGACACCCAGCGCACGTCCCTTGCCAGGACCCCCTTTCCAGCCCAGGAAGAAGCCGACCAGTTGCCACATGGCATCCAGGCCCAGGCAGCCAGGCATGACGGGATCGCCGGGGAAGTGGCAGTCGAAGAACCAGAGATCCGGCGTGATATCGAGTTCAGCCAGGATTTCACCCTTGCCGTGCTCGCCGCCATGGTCGTTAATCTTGACGATGCGATCCATCATCAGCATGTTGGGGGCGGGCAGCTGGCTGTTACCTTCACCAAATAATTCGCCACGGCTGCAGGCAAGCAGCTCTTCACGGGTAAAGGACTCTTTGCCTTGTTCGCACAGGGAGAGGCGGGGATCAGTGGTGTCGTTATCTAGGGTCACGCTGTTTATCCTTCATATGGGTCAAAGCCGGGCCAATTTAGCTTACAGATGTTCGCTAAACAACTCCGATCACTTCATTTAACGGCCAAGCAGCCGGTCCAGCAGGCTGCGCAGCAGGCCGCCACTCTTGGTTGCCGTGCCATTGAGTTCGTCCAGTCTCTCCTGGATGCGGCCAAACAGGGTATCCGGCATGTCCGGTTCGCCAGCGACGCAGCCGGTGAGCAGCTCGATAGCCTCTTCCACGTGATCCACCGGGTGGATGTGGAACTGGCCGGCCTCTACTGCCGCGATCACTTCATCAGAAAGGTTGAGCTGCTGGGCGTTGGTGCCTGGCAGCAGAATGCCTTGCTTGCCGGTGAGACCGTGGATCTTGCACACCCGGAAGAAGCCCTCAATCTTCTCGTTCACGCCGCCAACGGCCTGCACATTGCCGAACTGGTCGACCGCACCGGTCACGGCGAAGTGCTGATAGATGGGCTGGCGGGCGAGGGCGGAGAGCAGGGCACACAGGCCGGTCAGGGAGGCGCTGTCACCATCGATCTCGTGGTATGACTGCTCGAACACCAGGTTGGCCGAGAGCGGCGAGGGGTTCTCTGCGCCGAACTTGTTGGAGAGGTAGCCGTGGATGATCATCATGGCCTTGGCGTGAATGTGCCCGGCGAGCTCCGCCTTGCGCTCGATGTCAGCCACATCGCCATCCCCGAGGTGGACGGTCGCGGTGAGGCGTACCGGCTCCCCGAAGTCATAGGGATGGCCGGCCACCTGGATGACGGAAAGGCCGTTGATCTGGCCAACCTCTTCACCGTCGGTCTGCAGCAGGATCTGGCCGTCGATGACACCCTGATCCGATTGCTCCACCAGATAGTTGAGGCGGTAATCCTGCTCTTCCAGGGCGAGCAGGATATGTTCGTCAGTGACGCAGGTCGCTTCCAGCTCGCGGGCCAGGCTGTCGGCCATGCGCATGATGGCGCCGAGCTGTACCTCGGAGAGGGATAGCCACTCCTGGTGGTCACACAGGCGGCTGGCATGGCGACAGAGGGCGAGGAGGGCACTTGGCGTGAAATCCAGCAGCGCCCAGCGCGCTCGCAGCCAGGCGAGATATTGCAGGAAGGCGGGGAGATCTTCCTCGATGTTCACTTCGGAGACCAGATCGGCACGCAGGAAGATGCGCTCCGCCATGTCCCTGTCCAGCATCTGGAATTCCGCCACGTCCAGCCTGTCACCGACCAGGATCAACTTGAACCGGATGGGGGTCGCTTCCGGGGTGAAGAACGGCGTCAGCGTCTTGCCTTCCTGATAGGCATTCCAGTCCAGCTCGCCTTTTTGCATGGCGTTCTTGAGCTTGAACCAGAGATGAGGCTGATCCAGCAGCTCATCAAGCTGAAGTATCAGGTAACCACCGTTGGCTTCCCGCAGCAGACCAGGTTCCAAAAGATGCTGGTTGGCGTAGACGGAGCCTTGTTCCGTCTGATAGTTGATGGAACCGAACAAGGTATCCCAGTTCAGGTCGCGGCCGTAGACGACAGGGGCTTGCTGATCCTCATGATGGATCAGCAGGTTGATGAGTACCGGGTGCTGGAACTCGAGGCCCTGGGCGACATGGGCGGCCAGATCGGAGAGGAAATCCACGATCTTGGGGTCGTTGTTCTGTTTGCGGATGATCCGGGTGACCAGCCGCTCGGCGTCGAGGTGGTGGCTCATCAGCTTGAGCAGCTCGCCGACCATTTCGCAGAACTCGAAACCCGAGCCCGGTTGCAGGCGCAGCCAGATGGGCTTGAAAGGGTTGTTGAGATTCTCGGTATAACAGAGATCGAACAGGTCGCCATCCTTGCCATTCGAAGAGGCGATCAGGGTCTGGCAGACATTCTCGTAATCTGCACCGGGGAAACCGTTGAGGATCATGACCGGGCAGTCACCATCAAAACTGGCCAGCCGTTTGATACCCGAAATCGCTCTGGGTTGCAGGGCGGCAAACGGAATGGGGTCGAGTTCGCCCAGTGTGGGGAACTGCTCAATCGAGAAAGCGGGTTTTAATTGTTCTGATGTTAATTCAGCCACTTAAGACATCCGGTCGGGGATAGGATCAATTGCCACCATTATACACAGTTCGGTTGAGGGTGACAGAATACCAAGATACTTAATTTAACATAATATACATTATGCGCAGTGTCGTGTTTTATGAGTCCCAGGGCATGGTCAATCAAGGATTGCCTTTAGGTCCAACATCTTGGTTATGAGTGCAGCTTTATTGTTCACCACTGGTTATCAATCATATTCGGTTCTGGTCGAGCAAGTGGTCCAGCGGCTTGCGGCTGGCACTCTCGTGACGTTCCCGGTTGCCGGTGTGTAGGTACTTGGAGGTGGTGTCGATGCTGTCATGTCCCGCATCGGCTTGTACGTGGGATAAAGGCCTGCCGTGCAGATTGATGTCATGGGTGATACCGGTATGGCGAATGGAGTGCGGCGTCAGGGTTCGCATTTCAGCGGCATCCTGATCAAAACCGTCTTGTTCGGCGAGGCTTGCGGCCTGTTCAAATACCGCCATTACCAAGTCTCGTAGCTGGCGGATACCCAGATTGGCATTGAGTTCGCCTTGTTCGCGGCCATGGGCCGCCGCCTTGTGGCGTACGAACAGCGGGGTCTGCTCCCCGGGGGCCGGCAGTGGCGAAAGTCCAAGAAAGGTACGATAGCGAGCCAGGGCTTCGAGCAGAGCCTGAGAAACGGCCACGGTGCGACGTTTACCGCCTTTGCTGCGGGGAATGTCATAACCCCAGACGCCCGTTTTGGCGTCACGTCGAAACTGGCCCATGACGGGGCTGAAACCCGGCCTGGCCGCCACCTCGGAAATCCGCAGATAACAGGCATACATCAGACAGATGAGAAAGCGGCTGCGCTCATGTTGTGCCGGGCATTCGGCAGCGAGCTGTTTGGCGGCTTGCATCACATAGGACCATTGCAGTTCGGTGAAGGATTGCGCGTCTTCACCAGCCTCCTGGGGTCCCGCACGTTTAACCCGCTGCAGCAGGAGAGCCGGATTGCGATCCATGTACTCCTCCTGGATGAGAAACTGGAAGAAGGCGGACAAAATGGCGAGCTTTGTCTTCATCGCCTGCTCACTCAGTCGATACGGCAGCTCCCGGCCCAGTTCCCGCTTGCCAAGAAACGGACGCCACAGGGGGTTTGGCAACCGTTCCCCCCACTCCTTGTCGAGCACGAACTGGGCGACGTTGCGATAGGCAATCAGTCCGGACGGTGGCGCCTGGCAATAGTCGAGATAGCGCATCATGATGCGCCTGGTGAGATCCCTGGGGCTGATGGCCACCTCGCAAAAACACCAGTGCAAAAAAGTGGTCAGCTCACTGCGATAGGTCTTGTAGTTGTTTTCGCTGTGGCGCTGCTCCAGCAGCCAGTCGACGGCCAGCTCATACACGATCCCCGCGTCGGGGACCTTGCCAAGACTCAGGGTGGCGAGGTACTGGTTGACCTGGGGATTGCCCGCCTCAAGGTGGTCCACGCTATCGAACAGTGGCATGGCGGGTGGAAGTGCTGGATGAGTCATGATGGTGTGTGATGTCGGTTGAATGTTTTGAACGGGGCCGCACCCCCCTGATGCCGATAAATGGGGTTATCGGCATCAGGGGTTGCAGTGCGCCTTGGGGGCAACGACCTGAGGCATCTTGCTGTGATACCCCATGATGACGAGCAATCGGCATATTCAATAAATATGCGGTGTGGTTGGAAAATTCTCGGGGAAAAGAGTCGTGACAATGACTTAAGTTGCACTTTTCATGAATGAGAGAGCGGCTTCTGCCTCACATCCCCTTCCCCGCCCTTTTGTCTCAAGCCACGCTCTTCAGGGGCTTTCCCTTTGGCAGTTCAGTATCCTGCTTGTCTTCTTTGGGGGAATTCCCCTGCCCTTTTCCACCGCGCAATACCTGCTGCAACTGATCCCGCTGCTCGGCCAGATAAAAGGCCAGACTCTCCTGCTGTTCCGGTGCAAGCGCGACCGGCGCGCCCGCCAGCAGTGTCATCAGCTCATCGGCGGTGTCCAGCAGTTTGTCATAGGCATCCGCCTCTTTCTTGCTGGCAAAGGTCATCTTCTCCACTCCCCCACGTACCACAACATACTTGATCTCAACGGCCATCGCGGCGCCCTCCTGATGATTGTGATTGCAAGTATATGTACGTATATACAGTATTGCAAATACCCTCAGCATGTCGGCTGCATCGCCAGCCCCTGCTTGGCTGGCGGCGGCCAGTTCACAGCGGAAAACACGTCTTTTCAAAGGGGGCTGTGCAGCGCGGCAAGACAGGGCTGGCGTTTTAAGGTAAATTTCATCAATTCCTTCAACAGGTTGAATCGTATGTCGGATCCGCACTCGGTGATTGTCTGTCCGGCCTGTGACTTGCTGATCGAACGCAAGTTGCTGCCACTGCGCCGTCACGCCCATTGCCCCCGCTGTCATCAGCATCTGTATGGGCGCTATGCCTTTCGCCCTTCCCAGTTGATGGCGCTGACCATCACCGGATTCCTGTTGCTGCCTTCCGCGTTTTTTGAGCCTTTGATCTATCTTCGTCTGGCGGGCGTGAACTCGGACGCCAACCTGATCAAGGGAATTATGATGCTGTATGCCGAGAGCGAGCTCTGGGTGGCAACACTGGTGCTCTGGTGCGCCGTGCTGGCGCCGACGGGGCTGCTGCTCGGGATCTTTGCCCTCGCCTCCGGCCTGGCCAAGCGCTGGCATCTGCTGGCGTGGACCCTCAAAGCGGTCGAGGTATTTCGCCACTGGGCCATGCTGGAGGTGTACATCGTCAGCCTGCTGGTCGCCCTGTTCAAGCTTATCGACATCGCCGACGTGCGCCTGGGAGGCGGTCTGCTGAGCCTGGGTTGTCTGATGCTGCTCAACATGACGCTGCTGATCCTCTTTGATCCTGCCCCTTACTGGGAGCGGATTCCGCTGCAACATGCCTCCCGGGAGCCGGACCATGTCCCCGATCAGCGCCCGTGAACTGGGGCTTTGCCGCTGCCATACCTGCGGGTTGCTGGTGCGCCATCAACACGGCATGAGCTGCCCTCGTTGTCACACCCCCTTGCAGATGCGCATCCCCCATTCCCTCGCCTGGTCATGGGGCCTGTTGGCGCTGGCCACCTTCATGTTGTTGCCTGCGAATCTGCTGCCCATCACCCACTTCTACAACAAGGGATTATTGCAGTCCGATACCATTTTCAGCGGTATCATGGCGCTCTATCGCAGCAAGATGTCCGGCATCGCCACCATAGTACTGACGGCTAGCATCATCGTGCCCATCGGCAAGATCCTGGGCCTTGGCTGGATCTGCTGGCAGTTGCAGCGCAGCAAGCCCGTGCGCCGCAAACGCCAGCTCGTCATGTACCGCATCATCGATTTCATCGGACGCTGGTCCATGCTGGACCTGTTCGTCATCTCGCTGATGGTGGCCCTGGTGGATCGCGGCGTGCTGCTCAACGTGCGTGCCGGCCCCGGGGCGACGGCGTTCGCCGGCGTAGTGGTGCTCACCATGATGTCGGCCAGGATGCTCGATACCCGCCTGTTGTGGGACAAGGCGGCCCGTTAATGTTTTTTGTGTCGAACGTGCTGTGCATCACAGCCAATGTAAGGAGTCGGTATGGTCGGGGCTGAGCCCGTCATTGAGAAGCACCGCTGGTTATCCCCGGTCTGGTTGCTGCCCTTCATCGCCCTCTTGCTGGCGGGAGGCTTTCTCTACCAGCAGTGGACGAGCAGTGGTCAACTCATTCGCATCAACTTTGCCCAGGGCAACGGTATCTTGCCGGGCAAGACCCAGTTGCGCTATCAGGGGGTCGCCATCGGCGTGGTCCAGGAGCTGGAACTGGCACAGGATGGTCGCAAGATTGCGGTGCTGGCCAAGGTGGACAGCCGTGCCCGCTCCCTCATACGCAAGGGCTCCGACTTTTGGCTGGTGAGTCCCAAGGCGTCACTGACCGAGATCTCCGGCCTGGACACCCTGGTGTCCGGCAACTACATCAACCTGCAACCCGGACGGGAGAACAACCCGCTGGAGGATGAGTTCGATGCCCTGGATGGCCCTCCCCCCGGTTATCAGGCCCAGGGGCGAACCCTGCACTTGACAGCCGATTCTCTGGGGTCGGTGGGCATCGGCGCCAAGATCTATTTCCGCGGGCTGGAGGTGGGCAGTGTCATCAACACCCGTCTTGGGGAAGAGAACCAGAACGTGATCCTGGATCTGGTCATCGAGCCGCGCTTCGAGCACCTCGTCAAGGCGGATACCCGCTTCTGGAACATCAGCGGCATCAAGGGCTCCTTCAGCCTGGCTGGCGTCAGCGTGGAGGCGGGCAGTCTCACCTCCATCCTGAGCGGCGGCATTGCGTTTGACTCCCCCAAGGATTCTCCCGTGGCGCAAAAGGGGGTCAACTTCATCCTCTACAAGGGGCTGGCCGAGGCCGCCCGGGGTGAGCGCATCACCATCCAGGCGGGGACTCTGCCCATCAAGGAAGGGATGCCCATCCTCTATGAGGGCATCGAGATTGGACGAGTCGACCCTATTCGCCTCACCGAGCAAGGGCGGAGCGTGACGGCCCTCATCAACCCCGAACAGGCGTTCCGGGTGACCGGCAAGAGTCGCCTGGTGTGGGAGACGGTCTCTCTCTCCCCTGCCGGGATCAAGCATGCGGATCGCCTGCTGGCCGGGCCCGCCATTCGTCTGGACTATGAACCCGGTAAACGGGTCAACACCATGACCCTGGAGAGCCAGGCACAGCGCGGCGGCATCAAGCTGACCCTGCAGGCAGAGGATCTCGCCGGTTTGAGCGAAGGGGCTCCGCTCTGGTTCAAGGGGTTGCAGATAGGTCAGCTCGGGGCACTGACCCTGGATGTCGGCGGCAATGCCAGTGTCGAGTTGCTGGTGAACGAGCGTTATCGCCATCTGCTGCAACGGGCTCGCTTCTATCGCGCCGCCCCCTTGCAGGTGGAGGCGGACCTCAGCGGTATCAAGGTGGAGACCAGCCCGGCCAGTGCCTGGTTGGCGGGGGGCATCAAGCTGGTACAGGCTGCGAAGGGTGACAGGATTGACCGCCTCTACCCCAGCCAGGAGCTGGCCCTGCTTGGGAGCCGCCATGCCAAAGCGGTCAGCTGGACGCTGCGTGCCGCTCAGGCTGATGGTATCGGTGTGGGCTCCCCCGTCCTCTACCTAGGACTGGAAGCGGGCAAGGTCAAGGCGCTGGATGCCGATGATCGCGGGGTGGCCATCACCCTGGAGATCGATGCCATCTATGCTCCTTTGCTCAAGCAGCAACCCCAGTTCTGGAAGAAGGCCGCCATCGACGGCAAGATCCGGCTCGACGGCGTGCAGGTCAAGATGGGGAACCTCGCCACCCTGCTGCGTGGTGCCATCGAATTCGACAAGCTGGGGACAGGTCGCAGCAGTCATCAGCTCTTTGACAGCAAGGAGCAGGCAAGCTCCCAGGTGCGCACCCTCACGCTCACGGCGGATCACAACCCGGGTCTCGGGGTTGGCAGCCCCATCCGCTATCGCGGAGTGGACATCGGCAAGGTAGAGCAGGTGGAACTGGACCCGACCCTGGGCCAGGTGAGCTTCAAGGCCGAGCTGAATGAGCAATATGCCGCGCGTTTCCTGCAATCCGGGGCACGCTATGCCCTGGTGCAGGCCAAGGTCGGGCTGGGGGGGGTTGCCCACCTCGATACCCTGATCAAGGGGGCCTTTGTGGAGGCGACGCCGGGCCGGGGGGCTGGCAAGGAGACCTTCCCCTTGAGTCAGAGTGGCCCCGCCGGTCTTGCCCTGACCCTCAAGAGCCCCTCCGTCGATGGCATCAGCGTGGGCAGCCCCCTGCTGTTTCGCAAGATGGTGGTGGGCAGCGTCACCGGCGTGACCCTGGCCCGGGATGGCAGCGAGGTACTGATCGATGTGAATGTGGATGGACAGTACGCCCATCTGATACGCGCCAATAGCCGCTTCTGGAATGTCTCCGGGGTCAAGGCCGATATCGGGCTGACCGGTGGCACCATCGAGGTCGAAACGGTGCAAAGCCTGCTGGCAGGCGGGATTGCCTTCAATACGCCGGAGCGGGAAATGGGCGCGACCGTCAAGGCGGGCCATCGTTATCCGCTTCATGCCAAGGCAGAGAAAGAGTGGCTGGAGTGGAGCCCCCGCATCTTGCCCTGAGTTATTCCCCTGTTCGTCAAAAACCGGCCTTGTGCCGGTTTTTTTATGGCCTCATGGACTCCCCCATCAAGAAGGGCCGCGCACTGTGGTAAGATGTCGCCCCTTATTTTGGGTCAGCGAGATTGCGCCGTGCACGACAACACCTACCTCCCCGATCACTTCCTGCGTCACATTGCGGAGTTCATGCCATCCCATCTCTCCATGGAGGCATTCGTGGCGAGTTGCCGGCAGCCGCTGCGGCGCAGCATCAGGGTCAACACCCTCAAGATCACGGTATCCGAGTTTGTCGCCCGTATGGCGCCGCTTGGTTGGCAGCTGGATCCCGTGCCCTGGTGTGCAGCCGGCTTCTGGCTCACCCGCAGCGATGAGAGCGTTCCCCTTGGCAACACGGCCGAGCATTTGTGCGGCCTCTTCTATATCCAGGAAGCGAGCTCCATGTTGCCGGTGATGGCGCTCTTTGCCAGTGAGCAAACCCGAGGGGATGGCATGTTGCTGGACGCGGCCGCCGCCCCTGGCTCCAAGACTACCCAGATCGCGGCGCTGATGGAAAACCGCGGCATGCTGATCGCCAACGAGTTTTCCAGCAGCAGGTTGAAAGTGCTGAGCGCCAATATCCAGCGCTGCGGTGTGACCAACGTCGGCATGACCCATTTCGATGCCAAGGTCTTTGGCCAATGGCTGCCTGAAACCTTCGACGCCATCCTGCTCGACGCCCCCTGCTCCGGCGAGGGGACGGTGCGAAAAGATGAAGACGCGCTGCGCAACTGGAGTCTCGAGAGCATCGACGAGATTGCCGCGGTGCAGCGTGGCCTGCTGGAGAGCGCTTTTCACGCCCTCAAACCCGGCGGCGTACTGGTCTACTCCACCTGCACCCTGAGCCTGCAAGAGAATCAGGCCGTCTGTCAGTCGTTGCAGGAGAAGTTCGGTGATGCCTTCAGCTTTGACTCGTTGGCCGATCTCTTTCCGGGAGCGGAGAAAGCCTGTACACCGGAGGGATACTTGCACGTTTGGCCCCAGATCTTCGACAGTGAAGGATTTTTCGTCGCCCGGTTGCGCAAGCATCACTCCGTGCCCAACACCATGTTCAAACCGGGCAAGCTCGGCAAGTTCCCCTTCTCGCCGCTGCCAGAGAAAGAGGCTGGCCCCATGCTGCGGGAGATTGAAGGGAATTTTGGCATCGTGCCCCATGGCCAACTGTTTGGCCGCAATGACGAGATCTGGCTCTTCCCTCACGCCTTCGAGCAGGTACAGGGGAAGCTGCGCTTCGATCGCATCGGCATCAAGCTGGCTGAGACCTTCAAGAAGGGATATCGATTGACCCATGAATGGGCTCTGGCTTACGGCCATGAGGCGAGTAAGGGATGCGTCGAGCTGGATGCCTCCAATGCCCGTGAATTCATGATGGGACGAGATGTCTGGCCAGAGCAGGATGCCGGGACTGGGGAAGTGATCGTTCGTTACCAGGGGCACCCGCTCGGCATGGGGAAATGGGTGGGGAGTCGCATCAAGAATGCCCTGCCCCGGGAGCTGGTACGGGATAACAACCTGTTCAATGCGTGAGAGTGGGGTCGCTCGAGCAAAAATAGCGCCTGTTCGAGTCTGAAAAACCCCCACTCTGGTTGAACTTTTATCCGGTTCTTGAAATGCCTAGAGCCTTGTCTAAGCTTAAGGCTATCTGCATACCAGTTAGCGCACGGCTCTGCAAGGAGCCAATTCCCCTATGCCAGGTACAAGGAATTCGTACCTGGCTTTTTTTGTCTTCCTTTTTCAATCACGCCGGTTCGATACCATCGTCTATTCGAGTATGTCTGCCGACTCGGGGATATCGCTCTGCTGCGCGTTGGTCGTTTGTTGCAGTTCGTGCTGATAGAGCAGATCGATTGCCTGCTCGATGATGGAGGCCTGACTGTCTTCCAGTTGTTGCCCCAGCATGGCCAACCTCTCTGCATGACGATTGCTTATCCAGCATTGCAACCGGCTGTGGGTTTCCTGCTTGCGCTTCACGTGCTGGCGCTGCCGTTCGGCATTCTCTTGCGCAGCGCTTTTCTTCAATTCCTGGCTATCGTGACCTTCCGACATGTCTACATCGTGAATGTTATCTCTCATTTTTCATTGGCATCTTCTACGAAAGTAAATCGGATTACGACTCTCCCACCGTTATGATGTCTGTGGAGGACGACATGAATATATCACCAGATCAACAGGATATCATTTAACATAAAAAATGGAGAGGCGCGGTTCTCTATAACAACCCATCCAGGGCGTGATCGGAGAACTTGTGGGCATCGTCGAAATATTCCTGCAAGGTGCGCATGTCCTTGTGTCGGGTCACCTCGATGATCTTGTTCATCGGCTTGCCCGCCGTCACCGCCGAGGTGATGAACCCCCGCCGCAAACTGTGGCCACTGACGTGGAGATCGTCGATGGCCTGGCCGGTTCGCCGCTTGATCATCAAGTTGATACCTTGCGGCCCCAGGGGATCTGCCATCAGCTGGCCCCAGCGATTCATCCGGCGAAACAGGGGGCCCTCAGCAATTCGGCTTTTTTTCAGCCATTGTTGCAGTGCAGAGACCGGGCAATACCGGGTACCTGGAATGAGTGCTATCTCCGATTCATGGAGCTGATGTTTGCTTGGTTTGAGACGAAGGCGTATCCCCTGCCCCACAAACTGCACGTCATTCACCTCGATCCTGGCCGCTTCCGACCGACGCAAGGCACCACTAAACATCAGGAGCAACAGGGTGTAATCCCGAAGTCCCGCCAGGTTGCTGGTATCTATCTCGTCCAGCACGCAGGCCAATGGTTTCAGGGTCAGCGCCCCCGTTTTGCGTTTGCGGTTATCACCGAGCCGTACTATGCCCCGCATCATCTCCTTTATCTCCGCATGCTCGGTCGGCATGGGGTGGATCCCCTTCTGCTTGAAGGCATAGCGAATGCCGGCAAGCCGTCTTACCAGGGTGGCCGGTTTGCGAGGTTCCCCGTTGCGAAGCTCCCCCTTCCCTTCTTCTTTGTCCAGCCAGACCCAGTTGGCCAGGATGCCGTCGGCCTGATCCGCCAGAAAATTCATGATGTCGTGGTGTGTCGTCTGCAAGGGATCCAGCCCGTGGAGCTGGCACCAGGAGACAAAGATACGGGTATCTGCCTGATAGGCATTGAGGGTGGAGTCGGCTTTGGCGCTACGCAGAAAGCGTCTTGCCCGGCTGTTCAGCTGAGGATCGAAGACGCTTTGCAAGGATTGCTGAACTGGGTTTTGAAGGCGTGGGTAGTTCACTTAACTCTATGATTTAAAGCGGAGTTTCGATGGATCTTACAGGATCTTCCAGATCTATCAAGTATCGATAATGAATATTATCGATACTTGTGAAGAGTGCTTTTAACCCATTTCAGCCCCCTCATCTATTCCTCAAGCATTCTGTCATCCCTGCTCCGTTTTATCAGGTGCTGGCAATTTGAACTCGTCAGCATCCACCACACAAAGTGAGAGATAACAACTTGGCATGATTGTTTTGGGATGGATCGTGATAGTGCAGATTGTCACAGACAACGCCCCGCTATGCGGGGCGTTGTCTGTTATCGCTTTGCCAACTTGAACAATTCGAAGAAATTATGGCTGGTGGCCTCTGCCAATTCAGCGAGCGGTATCTGGCGAAGATCCGCGATAAATTGGGCGACGTCGCGAACAAAGGCCGGCTCATTCTCCCTCCCCCGGTGGGGAACCGGTGCCAGATAGGGAGAGTCGGTTTCAACCAGCAGTCGCTCCAGGGGCAACGCCTTGACCACGGCCTGCAGGGCTGAGGCGTTCTTGAAGGTGGCTATCCCCGAGATGGAAATATAGAACCCCATGGCCATCGCGGCCTCGGCCATCTCGAGGGACTCGGTGAAGCAGTGCAGCACTCCGCCCACCTGTTCGGCCCCCTCCTCTCGCATGATCCTCAAGGTGTCTTCCTGGGCATCCCGGGTGTGGATGATGAGCGGTTTGTTCAGTGCCCGGGCTACACGAATATGTTCGCGGAAAGAGGCTTGCTGTACATCCTTGTTTTCCGGTGAATAGAAGTAGTCGAGCCCGGTTTCGCCGACGGCCACCACTCTCTCATCGGCCGCCTGAGTCATCAGCAAGTCAGCATCCACCCCGGGATCCTGATTGAGCGGGTGGACACCACAGGAGGCAAACACCTGGGGATAGGGAGCGATGGCCTCCATCATGGTCGGGAACTGGGCCTGGGTCACACTCACGCAGAGAAAATATCCCACGCTCTGCTGCGCCGCCTTGGCCAGGACATCGGCCATGTCGGTCTGCTTGGAGCCATAACTCAAGCGATCGAGATGGCAATGGGAATCAACGAGTAACATAGACAACCTTGTTTATAACCAGCGATTGAGCCAGTTCATCAAATGGATGGTGGGATTGGAAAGCTGTCCAGGCTGACAAGCCTCTTTCAGCACAACCAGCTGCTGTTCAGCTTCCAGGAGCCGTTCGCTGGAATGTCTCTCAGCCAGTTGCTGGCTGAGTGATGCAAGATCCGGCATCGCCAGTTGATGATGACCGCAGCCAGCCTGAAGCTTGAGGGCATCGCACAGGAAGAGCTGCAACCAGTGCAGCCGGACCTGATTATCCTCGGCCAACTGGGCGCAGACATTCGCCGCACGGGTGGGGGCCGATGTCAGCGAGACAAATCCGTCGAGCAATGCCCGTCTGGCATCATCTTGCTGTGCTTCGATATAGCTCAGCACCCGCAGCGGCGCACCCTGGCAGATCCGCACCTGGGCCTGGGTAGCCTGATGGCCCTGCTCGGTGAGCCAGGCAAGGGTCTCACCTTCAGAGGGGAGCTGGCAGACATGTTTGTGACAACGGCTCAAGATGGTGGGGAGCAGGCGAGATACCCGGGATGCGATGAGCAGCAACAGACTGTCGCCAGCCGGCTCTTCCAGCGTCTTCAGCAAAGCATTGGCGGCAGACTCCGTCATGCGCTCCGCCTCCTGAATGATCACCACCTTGCCGCGACCGAGCTGGGACGTGCTCTGGAGGCGGCTGCAAATCTCCCGGATGGCTTCGACACCTATGGTCTTGCCCTCGGGCCCCAGGGTGCCAAGATCCGGGTGATGCCCCTTCTCAAACAGTTGGCAGGAGTGGCACTGACCGCAGGGCTCACCTCGTTGTGGATACTGACACAGGTGCAGTCGCGCCAGTCGCTCTGCAAGCTGCTCCTTGCCAAGGCCGGGATCGCCTAGCAGCAACCAGGCGTGGCCGAGCCGTCCGGCCCGGGCCGTCTCGCTCAAGGCATGCCAATCCGGGATCAGCCAGGGATACATAGCCCCTCGCTTGCCAGATAATGCTCAAGGGCTGCCTCGATGGCGGCTTTGACTTGCGCCGGGGGCAACCCGGCATCGATGACCTGGATGGAATCATCGGCGGCCGCCAACTCGAGGTAACGCAGGCGGGTACGTTCAAAGAAGCCGATCTGCTCCAGCTCAATCCTGTCCAGCTCGCCGCGATGGCGGGCCCGCTGCAGGCCGATGGCAGGATCAATGTCGAGATAAAGGGTCAGATCCGGCTTGAAATCCCCGAGGACCGCCCGTTTGATGGCGCCGATGAGGTTCGCATCGATGCCGCGGCCACCCCCCTGATAGGCCTGGGAGGAGAGATCGTGGCGATCGCCCACTACCCAGATGCCGTCTGCCAGGGCAGGCTTGATCCGGGTCTCCACCAGTTGTACCCGGGAGGCGTACATCAACAGCAGCTCGGCCTCGACGGTCAGGCGCTCGTCGTGTACTTCCTTGACGATGGCCCGCATGCGTTCCGCCAGCGGCGTGCCGCCCGGCTCCCGGGTGCACTCGATCCGCGCAACTCCGTGGGCTTGCAGATAGTCGGTCACATAGCGCACCGCAGAGCTCTTCCCTGCCCCTTCCAATCCTTCAATCACGATAAATTTAGACATTAGGGTTTCTTCAATATGTATTCACGCACCGCCCGATTGTGTTCATCGAGGGTCTTGGAGAAGTAGTGGGCACCGCCCCCCTTGGCAACGAAGTAGAGATAGTCGGTCGATTTGGGGTTGAGCGCCGCTTCGATGGAGGCCTTGCCCGGCATGGCGATAGGCGTCGGAGGCAGACCGTCGATCACATAGGTGTTGTAGGGGTTCACGTCGGTCAGATCGCTGCGGCGAATGTTGCCATCGTACCTCTCCTTCACCCCGTAGATGACGGTAGGGTCGGTCTGCAACTTCATGCCAAGGCGTAGACGGTTGACGAACACAGAGGCAATCTGGGCCCGTTCATCCGGTTGGCCCGTCTCTTTTTCGATGATGGAGGCCATGATGAGCGCCTCATAGGGTGTCTTGTAGGGCAGATTGGCCTGACGCTTCTCCCAGGAAGCCTCCAAGAACGTTTTCATGTCCTGATAGGCGCGGCGCAGGATGGAAAGATCGCTGGCATGAGTGGTATAGGCGTAGGTTTCCGGCAGGAACCACCCCTCCAGCTTGCCATTTTCGATGCCGAGTTCCTGAGCCAGTTCGGTTTCGCTCTGCTCCAGAGTCAGGCGCTCCAGATAGGGAGCGCTGGAAAGTTGCTTCAGCCAATCCTCAAAACGGGACCCTTCGACAAAGGTCAGGCTGAAGTGAAACTCCTTGCCGGAAGCAAAGAGAGAGAGAGTCTCCTTGAGCGGCGCCCCTTCCTTGATTTCATAGGTGCCGGACTTGATGGCCACCAGTTCGGGATGACCGCGCAACCAGAGACGCACCGCCCAGGGGCTGGTTTCCCCCTCCCCCAGTTCGGCAATCAGGCGCGCCGCATGGGCGCCTTTTTCGACGGTAAAGAGGCGGGTTGGCCCCTTGTTGGTGAGCGTCTCCACCTGTTGCCACTTGTGATACACGTACCCTCCGGCAACGGCGACAGAGAGTGCCGCCCCCGCGAGCAGGGTGTAAAGCCGATTAAACTTCAATGACCAAGCGCTCCTGTAAACGGCGAATCAATACCGGACTGGGATAGTGCATATCCCCGATGCGGGTGACCGGGACAATCCCCATCAGGGTATTGGTCAGCCAGACCTCTTCCGCCTGCCAGAGTGACTCCAATGGAGCCTCTACGACACGCAGTTCAATGCCCATCTGTTTAAGCATCGTCATCACGCGCTTGCGCATGATGCCATCGATCCCGGCGCGGGTGAGATCCGGTGTGAACACCGTCCTGCCACGACGCCAAAACAGATTCGCGCTGACCCCTTCTACCAGAAATCCCCGGCTGTTCAAGACTATACCTTCGACCCCGCCACGCGCAGCAAGTTCGCGCTTCAGCATCACTTGTTCGAGGCGCCCCAGCGTCTTGAGACCGGCGAGCATGGGACTGTCCCCAAGCTGCTGCTGGCATACCAGGGCATTGATGCCGGTTTGCTGCCAATCA
Organism: Aeromonas sp. s10; assembly: GCF_040907975.1. Classification (NCBI taxonomy): domain Bacteria; kingdom Pseudomonadati; phylum Pseudomonadota; class Gammaproteobacteria; order Aeromonadales; family Aeromonadaceae; genus Aeromonas; species Aeromonas sp. s10. The sequence goes on from NZ_JBFOCV010000040.1 coordinate 127,456, forward strand.
TGATAATGCTCAGGATAAGGTGCCAAAGAGACGATGCGAGTGGGCGTGTCACAGCCTGCGCCGTCATATCCCCGCCCACCGGCGCCCCGAGTCAGCATTATCTTGACGACAGCCTGTGTCTGCCCAGAAGCCAGCTGCGCCGCCTCGTCGGCAAGCAGGTCCCAGGAGTGCTCGCCAAAACCAAGCCGGGCGTTGGCATGTTGCAGCCGGGCCTGATGGTCCTGCCACCAGAGTACCTTCCCTTCCCTCACCAGCATGGTGGTGAAATGACCATCACCGTATGCCAGTCCACGATCCCTGGCTGACAGTGTTTCTGTGGGTATTCCATTAATCAGCAAGGGGATCCCTCCGATAAAAAAGGCCCGATACTGCCGTATCGGGCCTTATCATTCGCCCAGAGCGAATTATACGCGTTTGAAGATCAGGGAGCCATTGGTGCCGCCAAAACCGAAGGAATTGGAGAGGGCATATTCGAAGCTGCCGGCCTTGGCAACATGCGGCACCAGATCCAGGTCGCACTCATCATCCGGCTTGTCCAGGTTGATGGTGGGAGGCACCATCTGGTCACGCAGAGAGAGCACGGTGATGATCGCCTCGATGGCGCCAGCCGCACCCAACAGGTGGCCTGTCATGGACTTGGTGGAGCTGACCATCAGGGCGCTGGCATGGTCACCAAACACCTTCTTCATGCCGCGCAGCTCTGCCACATCCCCAAGGGGGGTGGAGGTACCGTGGGCATTGATGTAACCGATCTGCTCGGGTGCGATGCCAGCATCCTTGATGGCGTTCTTCATGGCGCGTGCGCCACCATCGCCGTCCGAGGGAGGGGCCGTCATGTGATAGGCATCCCCGCTCATGCCAAAGCCGACCAACTCGGCATAGATCTTGGCGCCGCGGGCCTTGGCATGTTCGTACTCTTCCAGCACCAATACGCCGGCACCGTCGCCCAGCACGAAACCGTCGCGATCCTTGTCCCAGGGGCGGCTCGCCTTCTGCGGTTCGTCATTACGGGTGGAGAGCGCCTTGGCAGCGGCAAAGCCGCCCATGCCCATGGGGGTGGAGGCTTTCTCGGCACCACCGGCAACCATCACGTCCGCATCGCCATAGGCGATCATCCGGCCAGCCATGCCGATGGCATGGGTACCCGTGGTACAGGCGGTAGTCACGGCGATGTTCGGGCCCTGCATGCCTTTCATGATGGAAAGATGACCGGACACCATATTGATGATGGTGGACGGAACGAAGAAAGGGCTCAGCTTGCGGGGGCCGCCATTGATGAGGCTGCTGTGGTTCTGCTCAATCAGACCCAGACCGCCGATACCGGAGCCGATGGCAACGCCTACCCGCTCCGCGTTCTCTTCGTTGATGATCAGGCCGGAATCTTCCAGGGCCTGAACACCCGCCGCCACGCCATACTGGATGAAGAGATCCATCTTGCGGGCTTCTTTGCGGTTGATGCCGAACTCTTCGGGGTCGAAATCCTTGACCAAGCCTGCGAAACGGGTTGCGAACTCGCTTGCATCAAAGTGGTCGATGAGGGAAATGCCGCTCTGCCCGTTGAGCAGGGCTTGCCAGCTGGATTCGGCAGTGTTGCCTACCGGGGAAAGCATCCCCAAGCCGGTCACCACGACTCTGCGTTTTGACACTGAGGTAGTCTCCGAGAGGTGTTTTGAAAGGGGTAAACATAAAAGAAGCGGCCCTTGGGCCGCTTCTTTCAGAACAGGAACTTATTCCTGATTAGCGGTGATGTAGTCGATAGCCGCTTGAACAGTGGTGATCTTCTCGGCTTCTTCATCAGGAATTTCGGTATCGAATTCTTCTTCCAGCGCCATTACCAGTTCAACGGTATCCAAAGAGTCAGCGCCCAGGTCGTCGACGAAGGAGGCAGCGTTCTTCACGTCTTCTTCTTTAACACCCAGTTGTTCGATGATGATTTTCTTTACGCGTTCTTCGATGTTGCTCATGACCTGAATTTTCCTTTAAAAATACGCTATTGCGTCTGGTTGGGGTAGTGTATTCAATTGACGTGAGTTTGCAAGTGACTTGCCGCTGGTCAAACCACGAAATTCGCCAAACTTCGGCGTATTATCGCAAATTTGAACAGAACTCACGACAAATTGATTACACCATGTACATCCCGCCATTAACATGCAGGGTTTCGCCGGTAATATAGGCGGCATCATCCGATGCCAAGAATACCACAGCGGCAGCAATTTCTTTCGGATCGCCCAAACGGGCGGCAGGCACCTGATTCATGATGCCGGCGCGCTGCTCTTCATTGAGCGCCTTGGTCATGTCGGTCTCGATGAAACCGGGAGCAACCGCATTCACCGTGATGCCACGGGATGCCACTTCACGGGCCAGCGACTTGGTAAAGCCAACCAGACCAGCCTTGGCAGCAGCATAGTTGACCTGACCGGCGTTGCCCATGGTGCCGACCACGGAACCGATGCTGATGATGCGACCGTTACGCTTCTTCATCATGGCACGCAATACCGGCTTGCTCAGACGGTACAGGGAGGTGAGATTGGTGTCGATGATCTCGTTCCACTCGTCATCCTTCATCCGCATCAGCAGGTTGTCGCGGGTGATGCCGGCGTTGTTGATCAGGATGTCGATGTCGCCAAAACGCGCCTTGATGGCGGCGAAGACGGTTTCGATAGATTCCTGACTGGTCACGTTCAGTGCCATGCCGCAGCCTTGTTCACCCAGGTAAGCACTGATCGCCTCGGCACCGCTCTCGCTGGTCGCGGTCCCCACGACTTTGGCGCCACGAGCAGCAAACATCTCCGCAATCGCACGACCAATGCCACGGCTGGCGCCAGTGACCAACACAACCTTATCGGTAAAACTCATGACTTGCTCCTGTTTACTTGATCTGGGCCAGCGCCTGCTCGAACGAGGCGGCGTCGTTGGCGTGAATACCTTCCACTCGCGCATCGATACGCTTGGCCAGGCCGGTCAATACCTTGCCCGGGCCCATCTCGATCTCGAGGGTAACACCGTCGTTTGCCATGCGCTCTACCGTTTCAGTCCAGCGAACCGGGCTGAACAGCTGACGCACCAAGGCTTGCTTGATGGCGGCAGGATCCTGCTCACAAGAGACGTCGACATTATTGATGACGGCGATGGCGGGAACCTTGATCTCGATCCCATCCAGGGCGGCGGCCAGCTTTTCTGCGGCCGGTTTCATCAGGGCGCAGTGGGAGGGCACGGAGACCGGCAGCGGCAGGGCACGCTTGGCGCCTGACTCTTTCATCAGCACGTTGGCACGTTCGACCGCCTCTTTGTGGCCGGCGATGACCACCTGGCCCGGAGAGTTGAAGTTGACCGGAGAGACCACCTGCCCCTGGGCCGCTTTCTCACAGTTGGCAGCGATGCTTTCGTTGTCCAGACCGATGATGGCAGCCATGGCGCCAGTGCCTTCCGGTACGGCTTCCTGCATGGCCAGGCCACGCAGCTCGACCAGTTTGACTGCATCAGCAAACGCCAGCGCGCCGCTGCACACCAGGGCGGAGTATTCCCCCAGGCTGTGGCCGGCCATCACGGCAGGGGTTGCCCCGCCTTGCTGTTGCCACAGGCGCCACAGCGCGACCGAGGCGGTCAACAGCGCGGGCTGGGTACGCCAGGTCTTGTTCAGATCCTCGGCCGGGCCTGCCATCACCAGGGCAAACAGGTCATAACCCAGCACCTGGCTCGCCTCGGCGAAGGTCTCTTTAATCACGGCGTGTTGCTCGGCCAGCTCGGCCAGCATGCCGACGCTCTGGGAGCCTTGTCCCGGGAAGGCAATGGCAAATCGGGTCATCATTGATTCCTTTAAGGTAAGACGAATTCGGTAAGCGGGCGCCCGAGGACCGGGCACCGCTCGGTATCAGAGGCGAACCAGCGCAGAGCCCCAGGCAAAACCGCCGCCGAAGGCTTCCAGCAGGACCAGCTGGCCGGGTTTGATACGACCATCGCGCACCCCTTCATCGAAGGCGATGGGCACGGAGGCCGCGGAGGTATTGCCATGACGATCCAGGGTCAGGATCACCTTGTCGAGCCCCATGCCGAGTTTCTTCGCGGTGGCATTGATGATGCGGAAGTTGGCTTGATGGGGCACCAGCCAGTCCAGCTCGCTCGGCTCGACGTTGGCCGCAGCCAGGGTTTCGGTCACGATCTCGCTAAGGCGTGTCACCGCCACCTTGAAGACATCGTTGCCCTTCATGTACATGTAGGCTTCGAGCTCAGCACCCGGCATGCCGCGACGGGGCTGCGGCAGTTTGAGCAGCTCGCCATAACGGCCATCGGCATGCAGATGGGTGGAGAGGATGCCCGGCGTGTCGCTGGCACCGATGACCACGGCCCCTGCCCCATCCCCGAACAGGATGATGGTGCCGCGATCCTCGGGATCGCACATGCGTGACAGCACGTCCGCACCGACAACCAGCACGTGGCGAGCAGCGCCGGATTTGACGAACTGATCGGCGATGGCGAGAGCATATGTAAAGCCGGCACAAGCGGCGGCTACGTCAAACGCCGGGATCCCCGGTACGTCAAGCAGCCCCTGCAGTTCACAGGCAGCAGCTGGGAAGGCATTCTCTGCGCTGGTAGTGGCCAGCACTATCATGTCCAGATCGGCGGCAGTCAGACCTGCCGCATCAAGCGCACGCAAGGCCGCCTGATGAGAAAGGGTCGCGACGGTTTCGTCGGCTCCGGCGATACGGCGTTCACGGATCCCGGTGCGTTCCACGATCCATTCGTCACTGGTTTCAACCATCTGTTCAAGATCGGCGTTGGTACGAACCGAACTCGGCAGATAACTGCCAGTACCCAGAATTTTGCTATGCATAGAGTTTTATAAATCCCTGTCGGAAAAGACAGATTCAAGGCGATCTGCAATTTGCAATGGAAGTTGATGTCTGGCTTCTTGTGCGGCCAGCAGAATCGCATGACACAGAGCGCGGCGCTCGGCCCGCCCATGGCTTTTTACCACAATGCCGCGCAATCCTAACAGACTCGCGCCATTATACTGGTCGGGGTTCAGGTAAGAGAAACGCCGTTTGAACATAAATCCGGCGAGTCGACCAAGAAAACTGCGTTTTTTGCGCGGATATCCGGCCAGTTCGGCCATCATCCGCACCACCCCCTCCGCGGTCTTGAGCGCCACGTTGCCCACGAAACCGTCGCAGACGATCACGTCGCACTCGCCGCTGAAGATCCTGTCCCCCTCAATGAAACCGACAAAATTCAGGGCGGAGCATTGGCGCAGCAACTCGGCGCTGTGGCGCACCAGGTCGTTGCCCTTGATCTCCTCCTCCCCCACGTTGAGCAGTGCCACTCTGGGTGAAGGTATCCCCTCCACCTTCTCTGCGACTACGGCGCCCATCACGGCAAATTGCAGCAGGGTGTCGGCATCGCAGCTCACGTTCGCACCCAGATCCAGCATCACGGTCCGTTTTCCACCCAATGTGGGCAGCGCCTTGATGAGGGCTGGCCGGTCAACACCGGGCAAGGATTTGAGCACGCACTTGGCCATGGCCATCAAGGCACCGGTGTTGCCGGCACTGACACAGGCATCGGCAGCGCCGCTTTTGACCAGATCCAGGGTCACGCGCATGGAGGAGTCTTTCAGGGTACGCAGCGCCACGATAGGCTTTTCGCCCATGCCCACGACCTGGGAGGCATGCACGAGACGAACGCGAGGGTGGTTGAGCAAGCCATGTTGCTGCAGAAGAGGGGCGGTCTGGTGTTGATCACCGACCAGAACAAGTTTTAGCTGGGGTAGAAGAGACAGTGCCTGCACGGCGGCAGGCACTGTTTCCGAGGGGCCGATATCTCCCCCCATTATGTCTAGCGCGACAGTTTGCGTAGACAAAGGCAATCCTTAAGCGATTACCTTTTTACCGCGGTAGAAACCATCGGCAGTCACGTGGTGACGACGATGAATTTCGCCACTGGTCTGATCAACAGTCAGGGCAGCGGTGGTCAGCGCATCGTGGGAACGACGCATGCCACGCTTGGCGCGGGTTTTACGGTTCTGTTGTACGGCCATGGTAGGCTAACTCCTAAAATTCACTTACGTTTGAGCGCTTCAAGAACTGCAAAGGGATTCGGCCGCTCATCAGCAGGTTCGATTTCACCCCAGGTCATCTCCATGTTTCCTCTGGGACACACATCCACCGGATGCATGGCTACCTGAGGCAACGAGAGGATGAGTTCATCCTCCAGGATTTGATGAAGATCTATCTCGCCGTTTTCGTCCAACTCAATGGGCTCATAAGCTTCCGGCAGTTCTTCCTCGTTTGTTCTTTCGAACAGCGGAGTGTAAATAAAACTAGCTTCACAAAGGTGTTCAAACGTCTCACCACAACGCTGGCAAACCAGGTCGACCTTGGCATGGGCAGTGCCTTTCATAACGGTCAACTTCTGGACATCTTTGCCAAAGTGCAGTGTGACATCCACATCACTTCGCAAGCCTTCGGTTGATTCCTCCAGCCTGGGCATCTGCGACTTTTCCACTATCCCGACATAATCGAGTAGCTTCAAGGCATTACGGACTGGATCAACCTTAACGGGCAACTTCACCTTTTGCATAGGGCGCGAATATTATAGGTCCAACAAGGGATAGTCAAAGGAAAAAGTCCTTACCGCCGATGATTTTACCTTCACAGGCCCCTGCAAGAGGAACTTGTGCTCATCGGTGGCCGATTATGCCATATCGTGCAGGATCTGGCACAGGATCCTGTTCCCCTCCCCTGTCTGTCCACCGGATGTGCTCCTTGGTGTCTCATCAGGTGGCAGAACAGCGCGGGTCGCTCCCCAGCAGGCCTGGTGTCGCAGCCACTCTGGGCTCGGCTTCCATCAGTCGGCGTATGGCTTTGAAACTGCCCACGGCAGCCTTGATGGCAATGGGATTGACCAGCCAGCCCGGCAAGTTGTTGCCCGGATTGGTATAGGTTTCGAGCCGAACGAGTGTGCTGCCATCCCGTTGGGGTAGCGCCTCCCACCGTCCGGCGCTTTCCTGGATCCGGAACAGCCCTGCATGCAATGGCAGGGCATTCGGCTCTGCCCACACCTCGAGAGTCAGGCCGCAATCGATGCGTCGACTCAGATGGGAGCGGGTGATGAGCTCCCTGTCTTGCACCGGCCAGGGAGATGCCAAGCGGGTATAGACCAGATCATCGTCGGGACCCGATCTGGCCAGCACCCTGACTTCACGACTCTGGGGCAACCACTCTTCATGGCGCGCCGTGTTGCGCAGCACCGTGATCAGCGCGCCAGGATCGGCATTCACCCGCATCTCCAGACGTAAGGCCTGAAAAGAGGTCGGAGGATGTGGCTGAGTCCACAGCATCACCCCTTCATCCCCCTGGCGAAGTTGCCATGTCCCTGCCCAGCTGGCGAAGGAGATCAGTGCCATGACCAAGGCCGCATATCGTGTCATCACGCTCAATTCCGATCTCTTGTGTTTGCGCTGTGGTTCCCTCAGCATGCATGCTTCCCGCTAATTAGGCGAGTCCCGCTCTAGACATATCCTGTTTGCGTGGCCCCATCTGCACAGATAGAATCAACCAATTGATTTATAAATGGATATCATCAAAACATGCAGCCTTCCTTGATCCTCGCGTCCACCTCGTCCTACCGCAAAACCTTGCTGGAAAAACTCGGTCAGCCATTTCACTGTGCTGCGCCTCAAGTCGATGAGACGGCGCGACACGGGGAGACCGCAGAAGCCCTGGTCAGCAGATTGGCGTTTGCCAAGGCGAATGCCGTTGCCGCTGACCGTGATCAAGGATTGATCATCGGTTCAGATCAGGTGTGCGTCTGTGACGGGCAGATCCTCGGCAAGCCCGGCACGGTGGAGAAGGCGGTCGAGCAGTTGCTGCGGGCACAAGGCAAGCGCGTCATCTTTTACACCGGGCTCTGTGTGATCAATGCTGCGAATGGCCATGCCGAGCAGCTCGTCGAGCCTTTCACCGTGCATTTTCGCTCGCTCGACGAAGCAGCCATCCGTCGCTATGTGGAGGCCGAACGTCCTCTGGATTGTGCCGGCAGCTTCAAATGCGAGGGAATGGGCATCGTCTTGTTCAAGGCGCTGGAGGGGCGCGATCCCAACGCCCTTGTCGGTCTTCCCCTGATAGGCTTGGTTGATCTCCTGGGTCGCCACGGCCTGGCTCTGCCATAACAAGAACTCTGCCATGAAAAACGGGAGCCTTGGCTCCCGTTTTTCATGGTTGTCAGCGTGGCAGCTTGACGAGAAACGCCTCAAGCTCCGGTGACAATGGCGCTTCCACCTGCATCTCCCGCTCATCCACCGGATGAGTAAAGGTGAGCTTCCAGGCGTGCAGGAACAGACGCTTTAGCCCCTGCCCTCGCATTTTTTCATCAAACCCGGTCTCACCATATTTGTCATCGCAGGCGATGGGATGGCCGGCGTGCTGGGTGTGGACACGGATCTGGTGAGTACGGCCAGTGATGGGGCTGCACTCGACCAGGGTGGCCTCGGCAAACTGACGGGCAATCCGGAACCGGGTCTCGGAGGGTTTGCCATCGCTGCTGACCCGCACCACCCGCTCACCGGATTGCAGATCATTTTTGCGAAGTGGCGCATTGACCACCTTGACGTGGGGTTGCCACTGGCCGCGCACCAGCGCCAGATACTGCTTGCGCATGGTTTTGACCCGCAGCTGCTCGTGCAGGCTCCGCAGGGCACTGCGCTTCTTGGCAACCAGCAGTACGCCGGAGGTGTCACGATCCAGCCGGTGCACCAGTTCGAGGAAGCGGGCTTCGGGGCGCAGGGCACGCAGCCCTTCGATGACGCCAAAACTGAGGCCGCTGCCGCCGTGAACTGCCATGCCGGACGGCTTGTTGAGCACTATCATGGCGTCGTCTTCAAACAGGATCTGACTCTCCAGACGCTGGATGCTGCCGAGGTTGGCAGAAGGCAACTCATTCTTCTCGGCCACACGCACGGGGGGCACCCGCACCTCGTCACCGGCACAAAGCTTGTATTCCGGTTTGATGCGCTTCTTGTTGACCCGCACCTCCCCTTTTCGAAGGATGCGATAGATCAGGCTCTTGGGGACGCCCTTTAACTGAGTCTTGAGAAAATTGTCGATGCGCTGCCCGTCATGCTCAGCTTCGATGGTGAGCAGCTGCACTTGTTGATGTATCTGTGTCATGGCGCGGATTTTAACACCGCAGACAGCCCTTGGCTCCATGCTTTGTTAAAAAATGGCGTCTTGCTATAAAAGTGGTTTAAATGGGATAATAAACAAGGTTTTGTCATTGTGTTCAAGCCTTGTACTAAGTGGCCAAAGTGTATGCCACCCAATCCCGAAACACCGTGTATACAAGAACATGACGGTTCCCGGGTGCGAGGTACAACGCATGGAGAACACAAACAGAGCCGACGTAAATTGTCTCCACATCGGTATCCTTAATTCACGCCCTCTCGAGAAGGCTGAACCAGAGTGCCCTTAGTTTGCGCCTCATGCATACCCCAACCGGGAGGTTGCCCCAGCATGCTGAAGACCCGAGGCCGGCGCCGGCAGGACCCAGTGGAGGAATCAAAATGACAAAATAATGAGAACTCAATGAAAAGAATGCTAATCAACGCGACTCAGGAAGAGGAGTTGCGCGTAGCGCTGGTTGACGGACAACAGCTCTACGATTTGGATATTGAAAGTCCGGGGCACGAGCAGAAAAAAGCGAACATTTACAAGGGCAAGATCACCCGCGTAGAACCCAGTCTCGAAGCTGCTTTTGTCGACTATGGCGCCGAGCGCCACGGTTTCCTGCCATTGAAGGAAATCGCCCGCAATTACTTCCCCTCCGGTTACTCCTATCAGGGTCGTCCCAACATCAAAGAAGTGGTCCGCGAAGGCCAGGAAGTCATTGTCCAGATCGATAAGGAAGAGCGTGGCACCAAGGGTGCAGCCCTCACCACCTTCATCAGTCTGGCCGGCAGCTACCTGGTGCTGATGCCGAACAACCCCCGTGCCGGCGGCATTTCCCGTCGCATCGAGGGTGACGAGCGGACCGAGCTGAAGGAAGCCCTGAGCGGTCTGACCGTGCCGGACGGCATGGGCCTCATCGTGCGTACCGCCGGTGTGGGCAAGTCCCCGGAAGAGCTGGAGTGGGATCTGAACGTTCTGCTCAACCACTGGGACTCCATCCACAAGGCGTCACAGAATCGCTCCGCTCCCGTGCTGATCCACCAGGAAAGCAACGTCATCGTGCGCGCCATCCGTGACTACCTGCGTCGCGATGTGGGCGAGATCCTGATCGACAACCCGGTCATCTTCGAGCGCGCCAAGTCGCATATCGAGCTGGTCCGTCCCGATTTTCTCAATCGCGTGAAGCTGTACAAGGGCGATGTCGCCCTGTTCAACCACTTCCAGATCGAGAGCCAGATCGAATCGGCCTTCCAGCGCGAAGTGCGCCTGCCCTCCGGCGGCAGCATCGTCATCGACCCGACCGAAGCACTGACCTCCATCGATATCAACTCCTCCCGCGCCACCAAGGGCGGAGATATCGAAGAGACCGCCCTGCAGACCAACCTGGAAGCAGCAGACGAGATTGCCCGCCAGCTGCGCCTGCGTGACCTGGGTGGCCTGATTGTCATCGACTTCATCGACATGACCCCGGTTCGCCATCAGCGCGAAGTGGAAAACCGTCTGCGTGAAGCGGTGCATCAGGATCGTGCCCGTATCCAGCTGGGCCGTATCTCCCGTTTCGGTCTGCTGGAGATGTCTCGCCAGCGTCTGCGTCCCTCCCTCAACGAGTCCAGCAGCCATATCTGCCCCCGTTGCCAGGGTCAGGGGGTCATCCGTGACAACGAATCCCTCGCCCTGTCCATCCTGCGTCTCATCGAAGAAGAGGCCATGAAGGACAACACCGAGCAGGTTCATGCCCAGGTGCCGGTCGATGTGGCCGCCTATCTGCTCAACGAGAAGCGTACCTCCATCGCCAATCTGGAACAGCGCAATGATGTGCGTGTCTACATCATTCCGAACCAGCATCTGGAAACCCCGCACTACGAAGTGACCCGCATCCGTCAGAACGAGATCCCGGAAGCGGCCAGCTACGAGCTCAAAACCGAGATTGCCAAGCCGGTCTATCAGCCGCGCCAGGCTCAGGTAGTCGAGCGCGAACAGCCGCTGCTGCAAGGGTTTGCCCCGGCTCCCCAGCCGGTTGCGCCCACCGCCCCGGCTCCTGTTGCGACTCCCGCTCCGGTTGCAGAACAAGTCGGCTTCTTTGGCAAGCTGGCCAAGGCCTTCTCCGGCCTGTTCGGTGCCTCCTCCGATGCGGCTCCGGCCGAGGTGAAGGCGCCTGCCGACAAACCGGCCGCCCAGCGCGAAGCTCGCAAGGATGACGGGCACCGTCACCAGCGCGATGAATCCCGCAGCCGTGGTCAACGTGGCCGTCGCGATGACAACCGCGGCAGTCGCAATGCCGAGGCCGGCGAGAAGCGTGAAGGCGCAGCCAGCCGCGAGAGCAGTGATCGCAATCGTCGCCCGCGCAAAGAGCGTGAGCCTCGTCAAGAGCGGGAACCGCGCCAGGAACGGGAACCCCGTGGCGAAGTGCGCACCGAACAGCGCATGGAGCGTGAGCCTCGCGAACCCCGCCAGGAGCGCGAACCTCGTGCCCCGCGTCCGGCTCGTGAACCTCGCGCGCCCCGCGAACCCCGTGCAGAGGTGAGCGTCGAGGCGGTTGATACCGTTGATACTGCTGTCGCCAGCGCTGAACCGCGTCAGGAAAAAGAGCAAAAAGTGGCCGAGCGCCGCGAACGTCGCCAACTGCGCAAGCAGATCCGTGTCGATGTCGCCGCAACCGACACCCCTGCCCTGCCGACTGACGAGCAAATCACCGATGTCGCCGACGTGCAAGCTGCCGCTGAGCAGCAAGAAGAGCAAGGCGAAGGTCAGCGTCGTTCCCGCCGTACCCCGCGCAATCAGCGCATCGAAGGGCAACGTCGCAAGCGCATCAACGAAGATGCTCGTGGCCAGCGTGAAGACGAAGCACAAGGTGAAGTGCAGCTGACTACCGCGGCCCAGGCCGATGCGGCTCAGGTGAAGGTGGAAGAACCGGTTGTGCCTGTCATCACCATTCCGAGCGCAGAAGCGGTTGCTGCCGCCCTGCAGGCCTCCGCCGCACTGACCGAACACGTGGTGGCTGAAGCCGTTGCTGAGGAAGCGGCAGAGCAAGCACTGGCAGCCCAGGCTGTGGACGCGCCCTCCACTGACGAAGTTGAGCAGGTTGCGCAAGCAGACGCTGAACCCGTCGCCGAAGTGGCAGTTGTCGAACCCGAGATGGTCGAACCTATCGTCGACACCGCCTCTCATGACGAACCTGTCGCCGTGATCGACGCTGTCGAGCAGACCCAGCAAGTTGAGGCCATCCCAGAAGAGGTTGCACCGGTTGCTGAAGCGGCACCTGTCGTGATCGCTGAGGAGACGGCCACCGCCGAGGCGGAGGTCGTCGAGATGCCGGCTGCTGTGGTGCAAACCGAGCCAGCAACCAGCCCCGAAGTGAAGGTCAGCAAGGGTGCCGGTGTATTGGCCCGTGCCCGCAAGGCTTATGCCCCCATGGCAACGCCGGCTGCGGCTCCTGCCCCGACACCCCGTGAACCCGTGGAGTACGCTCCCCTGGTACGCAGCGAAGTCGTGACCTCCGGTCGCCACGGTGGCAGCACCGCTGCCAGCAACGTGGCAACCAGCCCGGCCGGTCGCCCCTGAGCAGACTCGTTAGTCTGAATAAAGAGCCACACATCGTGTGGCTCTTTTTTTGTCTCTTTTTTGGAGCTGACATCGCCTTGCTCTCCCCCCCTGCCCGTTCGATATCCGCCGCTTTTCCGATGTTCAGCGACCACACACACCCAGTCCAAAAATACGTGAATAACACACCAGACAGAGGATTCATCTCTGTCAAAGCATCACGACATGCTCTGCTTTGTCGACAGAGTCCGTGCATTGACAGCATATGATGCTATTGGCAAACAGTCTGGCAGCGTTCCCCTTTGGTAGCACAGTCGGTGTGTTCAGTGGTGGCTGAGACAGCCCAGGTTGAACGGGAATGCCAGACATAGGGCAACCTGTGGCACTCTTCACTCTCATCATTTCTGGTGAGGATCATAGACCCGTTGAACGTCCTCCCTTCAGCTTCACGTGCAAGCGTCAGCTCGTAACAAGGATGCTGCCCTCACTGTGTACAACAGGGTGATTCAGGGATGTAGAGAAACAAACGAGGCGATAGATATTGCTGTTTAACTTCTTGTCTGATGGCATACAACTATCACTCATTGAACTATTGCCGTATGACGTGATATTCACCAGGCAACAAAAAAGGGCCCGAAGGCCCTTGTTTCATTTCCAATGACTGTCGCGCTTACCCGCCAAAGAGATGGTTGTTCAGCAGGAACAGGCCGCCGGAGAGCAGCATGGTGAGCGGCAATGTCAGCACCCAGGCAAGCAGAATGGTCTTGATGGTCTGGCTCTGCAGGCCGGACTTGTTGGCCACCATGGTCCCCGCCACCGCAGAGGAGAGAATGTGGGTGGTGGACACCGGCATCCCGGTCAGACTCGCAATCCCGATGGACGCGGCGGCCGTGATCTGGGCTGCAATGCCCTGGCTGTAGGTCATGCCGGTGGAACCGATCTTCTCCCCTACCGTGTAGACGATACGACGCCAGCCCACCATGGTGCCGCAACCGAGCGCCAGGGCGATGGACACGATGACCCAGGTCGGCGCATATTCGGCCGTGGCGGTCAGATCCTTGCGCCATTTGGCGAGATCGGTCAGCTCCTTGGCCGGCAGCGGCAATTTGGAGACCTTGCGGGCAGTGTCGTCGATGCACAGCAGCAGACGACGCACCTCGCGGCGATCCACCAGGTTCATCTCCTCGTAGGTGCGCACCTGGCCCAGACGCTTGTCGAGGGTCGCCATGGCCTGCAGGGCCTCCCCTGCCGCACAGTGGCTCATCAGCTCTTCCTGGGCTTTGGCAGGCACACTGAAGTTCACCAGATGGGAAACCTGATCCTGGTTACGCTGGTAGATCTCCATGATGCGCTGGTTGGCATCCTGGGTTCTGTCCAGATCATAGGAGCGGCTGTTCATGTCCAGCGCAAAATAGGCAGGCGCCATGCAGATCAGCACCAGCATCACCAGACCGATGCCTTTCTGGCCATCGTTGGAACCGTGCACGAAGCTCACTCCCATTGCGGAGCAAATCAGAGTGACACGGGCCCAGAACGGTGGATGCTTCTTGCCGTCCACCAGCAGGCGCTCTTCCGGGGTCTTGTGGATCTTGCTGCCAAGCCATACGCGCTTCATGGCGAACAGCAGCAAGGCGGCAATGATGAAGCCCACGGTGGGAGAGATGATGAGAGAGAGCATGATGTCGATGGCTTTGCCGACGTTGATACCCTCTTTCAGGGGTTGATGGCTGATCAGGGCATAGGCGCCGCCTACCCCCAGGATGGAACCGATCAGGGTGTGGGAGCTGGATGCCGGAATGCCGAAGTACCAGGTTCCCAGGTTCCAGACGATGGCCGAGAACAGCAGGGAGAACACCATGATCAGACCCTGGGTGGAGTCCATGCCAAGCAGCAGATCGATGGGCAGCAGGTGAACGATGGCATAGGCCACCCCCAATCCACCCAGCATGACACCGGCGAAATTGAACAGACCGGAAGCCACCACCGCCATATGAGCCGGCATCGCCTTGGTATAGATAACCGTTGCTACCGCGTTGGCGGTATCGTGAAAGCCGTTGATGAATTCATAGGCCAGCACAAAAAAAACGGCCAATACCAAACCGATTGACCACCACAAACCCAAACCACTAAACATTTCAAACATAAAAACGAACCTGTTTATGAGTTGCGGCGGATTATGCCAGAAGGCTCGATGCGCCATACCCGTTGTTGAAATATTTCAGCAAAAAAAAAAAAGGGCATTCCGTCAGAAAATGTCTTAGGGCCTGTAGGAACGGGGCTTGTCGAGGATTAATTTAAGTCCATTCCATTGCTGTGGATAGGCGCCAATCAAAGCCGGAGCATGGCTCAATGTCCCGAAAAAGGCTGCCTTCAACCCGCTCGGCACGCCCGTTTCCTTTTGTCAGATAAAAAAAGAGGGTGCCTTGGCACCCTCCTCGATAGACAAGCCGCACAGTGCGGGAATCAATCCTGGTTGATCCGGCTGGCCACAGCCCCTTGCTGACTCTTGTATTTGGCATTTTCCCGTTTGTTGTACGGGCGAGCCGCGGTACCTGACAGCATCTCGAAGTTCAGGGCACCGATCTTCATCTTGGGACGCAGGGCCAGAGGCAACTTGCCGCCGTTGTAAAACTCCAGCACGATGCGACCGGACCAGCCCGGATCGATGCGGTGGGCGGTGACGTGCACCATGAGGCCCAGGCGAGCCAGGGAGGAGCGACCATCCAGCCAGCCGACGATATCGGCGGGCAAGGTAACCGATTCATAGGTCACCGCCAGCGCCAGCTGACCCGGGTGCAGATAGAAGGCTTCACCGTCCGGCACGTGGATCTCCTCGCTCATCACCCGCTCGATGGCATCGGCCATCTCGATACTGGTACCGCCAAGGTCGATATAAGGCGCGGTATGATCGCGAAACACCCGAAACTCGTTGCCCAGCAGCACATCGACGCTGACGCCGCTGATCCGCTCAACACCGGGCCGCGGCTCGATGACGATCTTGCCTTCATCCAGGTGCCGTTCGATATCGGTATCACAAAGACGCATTCTGCGACTCTCCTGACAAAAGATTCATTAAAAAAAGCCGGGCATCACCCGGCTTGTTTTCTCTCAACCAATCAACATATGGCGGATACGCGCCTTGAGCATGTCGATGGCGATGCGGTTCTTGCCGCCACGGGGCACGATCACGTCGGCATACTGCTTGGACGGGTCGATGAACTGCATGAACATGGGACGCACAGTCTTCTGATACTGCTTGAGCACGGAGTCCATGGTACGACCGCGCTCCTGCACATCGCGCACCAGACGGCGCAGCAAACAGATGTCGAGCGGGGTATCCATGAAGATGGAGGCATCCATCAGTTCGCGCAGGCGGCTGTCGGTCAACAGCAGTATCCCTTCGAGGATGATGACACGGCGCGGTGCAAAGGTGGTGACCTCGGTCATGCGCGTGTGCTCGGTATAGGAGTACTGGGGGATGTTGACCGCCTCCCCTTGCGTCAGCTGGGTCAGATGCTGCACCAGCAGATCGTGATCCAGGGCATTGGGGTGGTCATAGTTGGTCTTGACCCGCTCTTCCATGGTCAGGTGGGTCTGATCACGGTAGTAGCAATCCTCGGTGATCACACCAATCTGACCCGCTCCCAGCTCGGCCACCAGCTCTTCATAGATGGTTTGGGCGATAAGACTCTTGCCGGACGCGGATGCACCAGCAATACCGATGATCACGCAGGAATGTTGAGTATCAGACATTGAAAATACCTAAAGAGAAGAGCACTGGGGATTGTTTAAACCGATCCATTATATGAAAAAGGGGTGGCCATGCCCACCCCAAATCCGTCCCCCTTGGCCGAACGCCGATTATTCGTCCAGCGCCACCGTGTAGAGCGGGGTCGCAATCGGTTTTGCGCTGAAATAGAGCTCGGCCCCTACCCGACGAGCCAGTTTCAGGTAAGTCTGTGACAGCTCGCCATCCGGCGCACCGAGCACGGTGGGGCAGCCGTCATCCATGTGCTGGCGAATGTCGATATGCAGCGGCAACTGACCAAGCAGCGCCACGTGATACTGCTCCGCCATCTTCTGGCCACCGCCGGTACCGAACAACGGCTCGTGATGCCCGCAGGCACTGCAGACGTGGTAACTCATGTTCTCGACGATGCCAAGCACAGGCACATTGACCTTGTTGAACATGGCGATCCCCTTGCGGGCATCTGCCAGTGCCACATCCTGGGGCGTCGTGACGATCACCGCCGCCGTGGTGGGCACCTGCTGGGCCAGCGTCAGCTGGATATCGCCGGTGCCCGGGGGCATGTCCACCACCAGGTAGTCCACCTCGCCCCAGCGGGTCTCGTGCAGGATCTGCCCGAGTGCCTTGCTCGCCATGGGACCGCGCCAGATGGTGGCATCCTGCTCGGCCACCAGATAACCGATGCTGTTGCTCTTGATGCCGCAGGCCATCACCGGCTCCATCAACTTGCCATCAAAGCTGACAGGGCGCTCCTTGAGGGTCCCCGTCATAGTCGGGATGGAGGGGCCATAGATGTCCGCATCGAGCAGGGCGACCCGCGCCCCCTCTTTTTGCAGTGCCAGCGCCAGGTTGACCGCGGTAGTGGACTTGCCCACCCCTCCCTTGCCGGAGGCAACCACCAGGATATTGCGGATCCCCTGTACCGCCGCCAGTTGCTGCGCGCGGGGCATGCTGGCCACGTCTATCTCCCCCGTCCAATCGATGCGGGTCGCGCCGGTGACGCTGCGCAACCGGGCATCGAACTCCTCTTTGATCTGTTCAAACAGGGACTGGCCGGCAAAGGGCAGCACCAGCGTGATGGCCAGGGTCTGTTCGTGCCGCTCGACGGAACGCACAAAACCGGCCGCGACCAGATCCTTGCCCCATCCTGCCGGCTTAAATTCGGCCAGGATCTGTTTTACTGAATCAATCACCATTAACTCCCCATTATTTTGTCGTTATGCTGAGGTGAACGGTTACCGCACAAAAATCAGTGGCTTGCCGACGTCATCGTGATGCCGCCAGTCAGGGCACCGGGGGCCACAACCCTAGGCAGGCCGCCCCCAATTCGGGTAACATGCACGGCACTGTATCATCCCAACAGGCACATAAAGAACGTATTATGGCAACTGATCCTCGTAGAATGCTGGTAACCTGCGCCCTCCCCTATGCCAACGGCTCCATCCATCTCGGCCACATGCTGGAACACATCCAGGCCGATATCTGGGTTCGTTATCAGCGAATGCGTGGCCATCAGGTGCATTTCGTCTGTGCCGACGATGCCCACGGTACGCCCATCATGCTCAAGGCGCAGCAGATGGGGATCTCGCCGGAAGAGATGATTGCCGCCGTCTCCCAGGAGCACCAGGGGGATTTTGCCGGTTTCAACATCAGCTTCGACAACTACCACTCCACCCACAGCGACGAGAACCGCGAACTGGCGGGCGTGATCTATGGCCGCCTCAAAGAGTCCGGCAAGATCAAGATCCGCACCATCTCCCAGCTGTTCGATCCGGAAAAATCCATGTTCCTGCCGGATCGCTTCGTCAAGGGCACCTGCCCCAAGTGCAAGTCCCTCGATCAGTACGGTGACAACTGCGACGCGTGCGGCGCCACCTACAGCCCGACCGAGCTGATTGATCCGAAATCCGCCGTCTCCGGTGCGACCCCGGTGATGAAGGACTCAGAACACTACTTCTTCGACCTGCCCCAGTTCGAAGCCTGGCTCGCCGACTGGGTACGCGGCTCCGGCGCCATCCAGGAAGAGATGGCCAACAAGATGCAAGAGTGGTTCGAAAGCGGCTTGCAGCAGTGGGACATCACCCGTGACGCCCCCTACTTCGGCTTCGAAATTCCCGGTGCCCCCGGCAAGTACTTCTATGTCTGGCTGGACGCCCCCATCGGCTACATGGCGTCGTTCAAGAACCTGTGCAACAAGCGCGGCGACATCGACTTCGACAGCTACTGGAAAGCGGACTCCGACGCCGAGCTCTATCACTTCATCGGCAAGGACATCGCCTACTTCCACTGCCTGTTCTGGCCGGCCATGCTGGAAGGCGCGAACTTCCGCAAGCCGACCAAGGTCAACGTGCACGGCTATGTGACCGTCAACGGCGCCAAGATGTCCAAGTCCAAGGGCACCTTCATCAAGGCGTCCACCTATCTCAAGCACCTGGATCCGGAGTGCCTGCGTTACTACTACGCCGCCAAGCTCAACAGCCGCATCGACGATCTGGACTTGAACCTCGAAGACTTCGTCTCCCGCGTCAACGCCGACGTGGTCAACAAGCTGGTCAACCTGGCCTCTCGCAACGCCGGCTTTATCGCCAAGCGTTTTGACGGCAAGCTGGCCGCCACCTGCGCCGAGCCCGCACTCTACGCCGAGTTTGCCAACGCCAGCACCAGCATCGCCGAAGCCTATGAAGCGCGCGAATTCAGCCGCGCCATCCGCGAGATCATGGCCCTGGCCGACAAGGCCAACCGCTATGTGGACGACAAGGCTCCCTGGGTCATCGCCAAGCAGGAAGGGGCGGATGCCGAGCTGCAAGCCGTCTGCTCCGTCGGCATCAACCTGTTCCGCGTGCTGATGGCCTATTTGAAGCCCGTCATGCCGCAACTGGCCGAGCGCGCCGAAGCCTTCCTTGGCGAAACCCTGACCTGGGACGGCATCGCCGCCCCTCTGGTCGACCACGGCGTCGCTCCCTTCAAGGCGCTCTTCTCCCGCATCGAGTCCGCCAAGGTGGATGCCATGGTGGAAGCGTCCAAGGAAGATCTCGCCAAGGAGCAGAGCAAGAAGCCGGCAGGCCCCCTGGTGGACGATCCCATCAGCGAGACCATCACCTACGACGACTTTGCC
Organism: Aeromonas sp. s10; assembly: GCF_040907975.1. Taxonomy (NCBI): domain Bacteria; kingdom Pseudomonadati; phylum Pseudomonadota; class Gammaproteobacteria; order Aeromonadales; family Aeromonadaceae; genus Aeromonas; species Aeromonas sp. s10. Next base: position 147,020 of record NZ_JBFOCV010000040.1, read on the forward strand.
AAGATTGACCTGCGGGTGGCGCTGATCAAGAAAGCCGAAGCGGTGCCGGAAGCCGAGAAGCTGCTGAAGTTGCAACTGGATATCGGCGGCGAAACCCGTCAGGTCTTTGCCGGTATCAAGTCCGCCTACAACCCGGAAGATCTGGAAGGCAAGCTGACCGTGATGGTGGCCAACCTGGCCCCGCGCAAGATGCGCTTTGGCATGTCCGAAGGCATGGTGCTGGCGGCAGGTCCGGGCGGCAAGGATCTCTGGATCCTCGAGCCCCAGGAAGGTGCCCAGCCGGGCATGCGCGTGAAGTAATACTCCCCTTCCCGGACAGTCCCAATGAAAAGAGAGGCCAATGGCCTCTCTTTTTTTACCTTGTGGGGTGCTTACTGCCCGCTCTGCAGCAATGCCATGCGAAGGGCGACCAGTTCCGCCTGATGGCAATCCAGTTGCAGTAGTTGGCAGCGGATCTCTGTTTTCAGGGCTCGCCGTTGCTGGCCTCGCCCCGTTTCGCCCCCAAGGCGTCTTAGCCATTGGCGCCTGTCCTGCAATTGCCCAAGCCGCTCCTGCCAGCTCACCAGCATGGACAACCAGGCCGGATCCCCTCCCCCCTGTGCCGTCAGCAGCTCCATCCCGTAGCGCGCCTGTTTCAGCACCAGACGCAGCCGGTGCCAGCACCGAAGTTTCGCCCTGATGCCCACAGGAAGGGAGGTGGTCTTCGCCAGTGCATCCGACAGTGACAGCGCCAGATGCAGCCGAAACAGCGGCAAGAGATCGACACCGACGGGTACCTCTTCCAGTCGGGCCAGCCAACGGGCCAGCGGGCCGGTCAACAGGGGGACCCGTGGCAAGCGGCTCTGCCGAAGCGAGCCACCATGATGCTGCGCATAGACCTGGGCATCGCGCAGGGCGGAGAGCGTACCGACGGCACGGGTCAATCGCCGCTCCAGCTCGGGCTCATGAATGAGGGGTCGCCACAGGGCGAGCAGCGCCAGCAGGCGACGGGCCGCTATCCGGTAGGCATGCACCTCTTCCATCCCCTTGTGCTGGCGCAGTGCCTGGGCCGCCCCCCGATATTGCCCAACGAGCCGGTTGGCCTGCGCAATCCCGCTCTCCCCCATGAACCCTCCCGGCTAGTTGGTATGAAAACCGGTTCCGGTGGGTGGCAACGCCTGGGTGCACTCCATTCGGGTGACGGTGGCGGTTCGGGGCCCGTGCTCAAGCCAGCCCAGCATCATCTGTACCTTCTGTTCGGGACCGGCAATCAGGATTTCCACCGAACCATCTTCCAGGTTGTAGGCATGCCCCCGCAGCCCCAGTTGCAGCGCCCGCTCCCGGGTGAAGTAGCGAAACCCCACCCCCTGAACCTGACCCCACACCCGCACGACAAACGATTGCTCTCCCATTTATCACACCTTTCCCTTAAGTAATTTTTCCCCGGGGCGATAATGAGCGCGACACTCTCTTCCCCTTGCAGGACGCAATACCATTATGAAAGAAGTAAAGTTTCGGTGGGTTGACCGTTATCTCATTCACCTCACGATCAGCGAGAAATTTCTCATCACCTTCTGGTGCCCCCTGGTGTTCATCGCCTTCCTCACCTGGTATCTGCTGGCCGACGGCCATGATCAGGCGATGCAGCTCAGAGTGGATCAGCTAAAAGGGCGGGTCGAGACCACAGCCCAGCTGGTGAGCCAGCAGCCGACCCTTACCCTGCCCGCGGATCTCGTACTCACGCCTGGCGCCGCCACCGGCCTTAGCCAGCAGGGGGACATCTTTCGCTATGGCGCCAGCGCAGGTCAGGCGGGCGTCGTCTCCGGCACCCTGGATACGAGTCACTACGCCCTCTGGGATGGCCAGGGCACTACCCTGACCATCATCGCGGTGCTGGCCGCCCTGCTGGCCCTCATCACCCACTATCTGATGACCTTTGTCTCGGGGGCCCTCTACTCCACCAACAAGGCATTGCAGACGGTAGCGAACGGCGATCTCACCTTCCGGCTCAATTTCTTCCCGGTACGGGACGAGTTCTCCATTCTGGCGGGCAGCATCGACACCTTCACCGACCGCCAGCACAAGATAGTGCAACTGGTGGAAGAGTCCGCCGATGCCCTTACCCTGGCCGCCGACGAGTTTCGCGAGCATGCCAGCGACGGCGAGCAGCTTGCCCGTGCCCAGCGCCAGCACATGGACTCCCTGGCCGCTGCCATGGAGCAGATGTCCGCCGCCATCCGGGAAGTGGCCCGCAACGCCAACGACACCCTGCTGCAAACCCGCCAGTCCAGCGACGAGGCGACTCACGGGGCACAGCGGGTGGCACGCACCATCACCGCCATCCGCACCCTGGCGGACGAGATTGGCAATGCCTCGGGCGCGGTCGAGCGGCTGACTCACAACGCCAATCGCATCAACGAAGTGGTCAACGTCATCAACGCCATCTCCCAGCAAACCAACCTGCTGGCCCTCAACGCTGCCATCGAGGCCGCCCGGGCTGGTGAACAGGGACGCGGCTTTGCGGTGGTGGCCGACGAGGTGCGCACCCTCGCCAGCCGCACCCAGCAGGCCACGGTGGAAATCCAGCAGATGATCGAGGAGCTCCAGGCCGGTACCGAGGCGCTGAACGACATCATGGAGAAGACGGTGGGGCGCGCCGCCGACAGCCAGCAGCTCATCACCGAGGTGGGCATGGACATCGAGCGGCTCAGCAACCACAGCGATGCGGTCCTGGAGATGAGCACCCAGATCGCCACCTCCAGCGAAGAGCAGAGTTCGGTGGCCGAGGAGATCACCCGCAACCTCGACAAGGTGCGCCACGAGGCGAGCCGGGTGGAGGAGTCCGCCAGCGCGGCGGTCGCCGGCACCACCGGCCTCAAGGGAACCGCCAGCGAACTCGGTCAGGCGCTCACCGGCCTGCGGATCTGACCACTCCGGCAGGCCATCGTCCAGATGGCCTGCCATGTCTGGGCCAGGCGCTTGGGACGCGCTAAACAGCCCGTTCGACCCTGACCGCGTGTGGATGCACGGATCCCGGTAGACGCGGCTTGCGTGCCTACCCTCACAGCCCCTACTATATGCCCCCTTCTTTTCTACCATCGGCAACTACCCATGAGCGCTTCCATCTATCTCGTCAAAGGCCGCGAAAAATCCCTGCTGCGTCGCCACCCCTGGATCTTCTCCAAGGGCATTGAGCGGGTGCAGGGCAACCCCGTTGACGGCGATACCGTCGAGATCTTCACCCATGACGGCAAATGGCTCGCCCGTGGCGCCTGGTCCGGCAGCTCCCAGATCCGTGCCCGGGTCTGGACCTTCGACAAGGATGAGAGCGTCGATCTCGACTTCTTCATCCGTCGCCTCAAATATGCGCAGGAGTCCCGTGACGGGCTCATCAAGCGTCAGGGCCTCACCGGCTATCGCCTCTGCGCCGCCGAATCCGACGGTCTGCCGGGCCTCACCATCGACCGCTACGCCGACTTCCTGGTGTGCCAGATCCTCTCCGCCGGTGCCGAGTTCCAGCGCGAGCTGATCACGCAAGCCCTGCGTACCCTCTACCCCGAGTGCAGCATCTATGAGCGCTCCGACGTGGCCGTGCGCAAGAAGGAAGGGCTGAAGGAGCGCACCGGCGTCATCCATGGCGAGACCCCGACCGACCCCGTGGTCATCGAGGAGAATGGCGGCGTCAAGATCCTGGTAGATATTCGCAACGGTCACAAGACGGGTTTCTATCTGGATCAGCGGGATAACCGCCTTGCCGCAGCGAAATACACTGAAGGCAAGCGGGTGCTCAACTGCTTCTGCTACACCGGCGGTTTCGGGGTCTATGCCCTCCAGGGCGGTGCCAAGGAGGTAGTCAACGTCGATCTCTCCCAGAATGCGCTGGACATCGCCCGCCAGAACGCCGAACTGAACGGTCTCGATACCAGCAACACCCAGTTCGTGCGTCACGACGTCTTCAAGCTCTTGCGCGAATATCGCGAGAAGGGCGAGAAGTTCGATGTCATCGTGCTGGATCCGCCCAAGTTTGCCGAGAGCAAGGCCCAGCTGCTGGGCGCCTGCCGCGGCTACAAGGACATCAACATGCTGGCCTTCCAGCTGCTGGCACCGGGTGGCGTGCTCTTGACCTACTCCTGCTCCGGCCTGATGGAGCAGAGCCTGTTCCAGAAGATAGTGGCCGATGCGGCCCTCGATGCCGGCCGCGACGCCCAGATCCTGGAGCTCCTCTCCCAGGCATCCGATCACCCCATCGGCACCGCCTATCCGGAAGGCTTCTACCTCAAGGGGCTGGTGGTACGCGCCCGTTAAGCCGATCAGACCTGCGCTGCCCCCCTTGTCCCCGGTTCCAGTTCCGGGTCCGGCAAGCCATCAAGAAGCCCGCGATCGTAGCGGGCTTTTTTTATGCGGCCGCCAAAGAGACAACCTCCCCCCCGACTTTGCCACCAACAGCGATTGCTGCCCCCATCCCTCCTCTTCGACTGACGACAGCCATCCTCAATCAAAGGTTGCCGCATCGTTAACCCGATTCTCATCTCTCTTTCACTACACAACCCACCAGCAGAGACATGCCCGGCATTTGTTTTATGCAAAAGCATGAAATATTACGCATCAACATTAAAAAATCCTCGGGGAAATATCAGCCATAAACGCATACCCACTCATTTGAATGAATATTGCTGTTTTCCCCTGCAATGGATCACGCCATGCCCCTGTCCGCCTCGCACATTGCCTGGGGCGACAATACTCGCCCACCACAAGTCATCCCGCTCAATCACGCGCTCGCGCGCCCAGCGGGAAGTAGTGTCGAAATGGCCTCGCCTCCTCTACCACCCGCACGATGGAGGGATGATTGAGCAGACGGGCGCGATAGGCACGCAGACGGCCATAGCCAGCCGGGATCTCGTGGGCCCAGTCGGCGTAGAAGAGCGAGGGGGCGGCGGCGCAATCGGCCAGGGTGAACGCCTCCCCCGCCGCCCAGGTGCGCCCGGCGAGGTGCTGATCCAGCCAGGGGTAGATCTTGTCCAGCATCTCCCGGGCCTCCGCTACGCCATAGCGGTCGCGATCCGCGACCGGGCGCAGCGCATCCAGCACCACTTTTTGCATCGGCGTCATCACATAGTTGTCGAAGACGCGATCCAGCATATGCACCTCCAGACCCGCATCGCCGGGCGGGATCAGGCTGACGGGACCCGGATGGTGCGCCTGCAGATGGGCGACGATGGTGCTGCTCTCGAGGATGCAGCGACCGTCATCCAGCAACACCGGGAAGCGCTTGAGTGGCCAAAGGGTGGCAAGTTCGGCGTTCGCCGCCGGCTCTTCGAGATTCCGATACTCGAACGGGGTGGCATTCTCGTAAAGGGCGATCAGCACTTTCTGGCTGTAGGACGAAAAGGGGTGGGCATAGAGTTTCATGGGGATGTTCCTGACGCTCAGAGGGATGACTTCCCTAGTCTAGATCCCCTCTCTATTTTCGATGCGTCCCTATCCCATGCTGGTTTTGGGATGATAAACGCCCATTCATGACGGCAATCACACTCGTATGACTCTCTTTTAGGTAGGGTGATCCCGCCTGCGGCCGCCAAGCCGGGGCAACCGACTCATCAGGGTTGATGAGCGGCACCACAACAAAAATTGATGTCAGGCCAAGCTGAACATCATCAAGGTTCCCGTCATGAATCAATCATTGCCGCTGTTGACGCCGCTGCGGGGCATCGCTGCCCTGATGGTGGTGTTGTTCCATGCCCGCTTGCTGCTCTTTCCCCAGTGGATGGAGTCGATCGCAGGCCACACCCAACTCATCGAGAACGGCTACCTCTGGGTCGATCTCTTCTTTATTTTGAGCGGGCTGGTGCTGGCCCACGTCTACGGGGAGGCCTTCGCCCGCACGCCCCGCACCATCGGTTATGGCCGCTTCCTCTGGCTGCGGCTGACCCGGGTGTATCCCCTCTACCTGGTGACCCTGCTGCTGCTGGTAGGCTGGGAGCTCTACAAGGCCCACCACGGGATTGGCTTCTACGCCGGCCCCCTGTTCAAGATGTGGGAGTGGGAAGGAATGCCTCCGTTCGGCTCACCCTTTACCCCCGCCGAGGCGCTGCCAAGCAGCCTGTTGCTGCTGCAGGTGGTGACCGATCACGGATTGACCTGGAACTTCGCCGCCTGGTCCCTCAGCGTGGAGTGGATGAGCTATCTGCTGTTTCCGCTGCTCATTTCCCTCGCCGTCACCCGCAGCCGCTGGAGCAACCTCGCCCCCTTGCTGGCCCTGACGGTGCTGGCCTTTATCGTGCACAGCCGGGGTACCCTGGATGTCACCAGCGGCGCGCTGGCCATCGGGCGCGGGGTGAGTGAATTCGTGCTCGGCCTCTGGCTGCTGCCCAAGGTGAAGGCTGCCCGCCAGTGGCCCATGATGCAGCGGGATCTGCCGCTGCTGCTCGCCTTTTTGCTCCCCTTCGCGCTGATGCAGTTCACCATGACGCCGCAGCTGACCCTGCTGCTGATCAGCGCCTACGTGTTGCTGATCTGGATTGCCGCCTGCCAGGGCGATCGCCAGAGCCCGCTGCTGCGCCTCCTGGACAACCGCTTCACCAACTGGCTGGGGGATCTCTCCTACTCCATCTACCTGCTCCACGCCCTGGTGCTGCTCACCGGCTGCGAGCTTGTCCACTCTCTGGCGCCGGGGCTCACCGCGTGGTGGTACGCCCAGACCAACCCCTTGCTGGGGGTGCTGGCCACCCTGTTGATGCTCGCCGTGCTGATCGGGCTCTCGGCGCTGAGCTACACCCTGCTGGAGCGGCCGCTGCAACGGCGACTGCGCCGGCTAGGCAAGGCTCCCCAACCAGTGATGGAGCAAGCTGGCTAGTTTCCGTCGCCACATGCTGCCCCGATGCAAGACCGGCACGCCGTCGGGGCGGCTCAAAGTGAGACTAGCCTGACCAAGGCGAAGAGTACGGCTCTTTTTGAACCCGACAATCCCCTGCGCTTTGTGTGAATTCCAGTTCGAATCAAGAGGGCCGTCTGTGGCATAATGGCCCGTCCTGTGGTCCTCGGCGGGGCTTCGCCGGCGCATCCTTGCCCTCCTCCCGTCCTGCCAGGCAGCCTGACATCACTGTGTTCACAGGCCGCCAGGGCCACCCTATTTTTGCGCGCACATTTGACGGTGCCACAGCAGTTATTTATACACGCAAGTCTGCCCACACAAGGGGAAAGCATGTCTTCCATTCGTCTGACCCAATACAGCCACGGCGCTGGCTGTGGCTGCAAAATCTCCCCCAAGGTGCTCGACACCATCTTGAAGAGCCAGATCCCGGGCTTTGACGACCCCACCCTGGTGGTCGGCAACAGCAGCAAAGATGACGCCGCCGTGGTGGACATCGGCAACGGCCAGGGCATCGTCTCCACCACCGACTTCTTCATGCCCATCGTCGACGATCCCTTCACCTTCGGTCGCATCGCCGCCACCAATGCCATCAGCGACATCTATGCCATGGGCGGCAAGCCCATCGTCGCCATCGCCATCCTCGGCTGGCCCATCAACACGCTGGCGCCGGAAGTGGCCCAGCAGGTGATCGACGGCGGCCGCCAGGTGTGTCACGAGGCGGGCATTTCTCTGGCAGGCGGTCACAGCATCGACGCCCCAGAGCCCATCTTCGGCCTGGCGGTGACCGGTATCGTGCCTCTCGACGCCATCAAGCAGAATGACACCGCCCAGGTGGGCGACACCCTCTATCTGACCAAGCCCCTTGGCATCGGTATCCTCACCACAGCCCAGAAGAAGGGCAAGCTCAAGCCCGAGCATGAGCAACTGGCCCCGGATGCCATGTGCACCCTCAACAAGATTGGCCAGCGCTTCGCCGCCTTACCCGGCGTGCACGCCATGACCGACGTGACCGGTTTTGGGCTGGCAGGCCACCTGCTGGAGATGTGCGAAGGTTCCGGCGTCAGTGCCCGTCTGGACTTCAAGGCGCTGCCGCTGCTGGACGAGGTGGATTACTACCTGAGTGAGGGCTGCGTACCGGGCGGTACCCTGCGCAACTTCGACTCCTATGGTGACAAGCTGGGCGCCATGGATGATCGCACCCGCAACATCCTGTGCGACCCGCAGACCAGCGGCGGCCTGCTGGTAGCCGTCGGTAAAGAAAGTGAAGCCGAGCTCCTTGCCATTGCCGCACAGGCAGGGCTGACCCTCTCTCCCATCGGCCAGTTGCAGGCCCGCACCGCCAACCAGTTCATCGAGGTTGTCCAATGAGTGCCCTGTCACTGGCCACGGATTACGCCCGGATCTTTCTGGATGAGGTTCCACTCATCGATCTGCGCGCCCCCGTCGAGTTCAAGGAAGGGGCCTTTCCCACCGCCGTCAGCCTGCCGCTGATGACGGACGAGGAGCGCGCCCGGGTCGGTACCTGTTACAAGCAGGAGGGACAGGCCGCAGCCATCGCCCTGGGCCATCAACTGGTGGGAGGCGCGGTGCGCGCCGCGCGCATGGAAGGCTGGCTGGCCAGGTTGCGCCAGCAACCCGACGCCCTGCTCTACTGTTTTCGCGGCGGCCTGCGCTCCCAGACAGTGCAGCAGTGGCTGGCCGAGGCCGGCATCACCCGCCCCCGGATCGCGGGTGGCTACAAGGCGCTGCGCCACTTTCTCATCGACACCCAGGCGAAGGCCAGTGCAGAGTGCGGCTGGACCGTGCTGACCGGCATGACCGGCTCCGGCAAGACCCACATGCTGGCGCACATCACCCAGGCGGTGGATCTGGAAGGGCACGCCCGTCACAGGGGGTCGTCGTTTGGCCAACTGCCGGGTGGGCAACCCGGCAACATCGACTTCGAAAATCGGCTTGCCATCGAGCTGCTTCAGCGTCGCAACCGGGGAGAGTCACAGTTTGTCCTGGAAGACGAGAGCCGTCTCATCGGTCGCTGCGCCCTGCCACTCAACCTCTATGAGGCCATGTGCCGGGCTCCTCTGGTGGTGGTGGAGGTGCCGCAGGAGGCACGGGCCGAGCAGATCCGCACCGATTACGTGCAGGATCTCTGGCTGCGCTATCTGGAGTTCCATGGGCCAGATGCAGGCTGGCCCCTCTTTGCCGGCTACCTCACCGACGCCATGGCCAGGCTCAAGCGCCGACTCGGTGACAAGGATTATCGCGAACTCGATGGGCTGTTGCAGGCCGCCCTCAGGGAACAGGCCCAGAGCGGGGACACCCGCGCCCATCTGGTCTGGATCAGGCTGCTGCTGACTCGCTACTATGACCCCATGTACCGCTATCAGCTGGACAACAAGCGCGAGCGGATCCTGTTTCGTGGTGACAAGGAGGCCTGCCTCGCCTTCTTCGCCAAACGCTCCCCCCTTCAGACCCCTCAGGAGAGTCCCACATGTTGAAGTTCGAGGTGATCCCGGTCACCCAGTTCGCCCAGAATTGTTCTCTTATCTGGTGTGACGAGACCCGCCAGGCTGCCCTCGTCGATCCCGGCGGCGAGGCGGACAAGCTGCTGGCCGCCATTGCCAAACGGGGGCTGACCCTCACCCATATCCTGCTGACTCACGGCCATCTGGATCACGTGGGCGCCGCCGCCGATCTGCGCGAGAGAACCGGTGTCGCCATTACCGGCCCCCACAAGGAGGATGCCTTCTGGCTCGATATCCTGCCCCAGCAGAGCCAGATGTTCGGCTTTGCCCATACTCCGGCCTTTACACCGGATAGCTGGCTCGAACAGGGTGACAAGGTACAGGTTGGCAAATGCGAGCTGGAGGTCTATTTCTGCCCGGGCCACACTCCGGGCCACATCGTGCTGCTCTGCCAGGCAGAACGCCTCGCATGGGTGGGGGATGTGCTCTTTGCCGGCAGCATAGGCCGCACCGATTTCCCGCGCGGGGATCACGGGACGCTGATCAAGTCGATCACCGAGACCCTGCTGCCGCTCGGGGATGAGATCGTCTTTATTCCGGGCCATGGCCCGAGCTCCACCTTTGGTCACGAACGGGCCAGCAATCCCTATCTGACACAGCCCATCTGGTAATCCCCCCGCTCCTCGCGGGCATCCCATTGAGCCTTGAGGCGCAAGATCTCCGGCATGATCTCGAGAAAACGGGAGAGCAGCCGGGGATCGAAGTGCTGGCCTGCACCATCGCGCATGGTAGCCAGCACCCGGTCCAGGGGCCAGGGCTCCTTGTAGGGACGACGCACGCTCAGGGCGTCAAAGACGTCAGCGATGGCCACTATCCGCGACGCCTCGGGGATCCCCTCACCGGTCTCGCCAGCGGGGTAGCCCGAGCCGTCCCATTTCTCGTGGTGGTGCAGGGCAATCTCCGCCGCCATGCGAAAAATGGGGGCATCGGATCGCCTCAAGATCTCGTAACCGATGCGTGGATGACTTCGCATGATGACCCACTCCTCCTCGGTGAGGGGGCCGGGCTTCTTGAGGATGTGATCGGGGATACCAATCTTGCCCATGTCGTGCATGGGGGCCGCAAGCTCCAGCAGATCCGACTGCTCCGGGCTCCAGCCCGCCGCATCAGCCAGGGCCCGGGCGTATGCGGCCATGCGCCAGATATGCACCCCCGTGTCGGTGTCGTTGTAGTGGCCCGCCTCGCTCAGCATGACGATGGCGGTGCGATAGCTGCACTCGAGCTGATCGAGGCGCACCAGGGAGAGATGATTGCGCACCCGGGCACGCACCGTGCTCGGACAGACCGGCTTGTAGATATAATCCACTCCGCCCGCCTCGAACCCCTGGCTCTCGCTGTCTGCGTTGTCGCTCGCGGTGATAAAGAGCACCGGGATCCCGGCGTGAGCCGGATCGGCCTTGAGCCGGCGGCACACTTCGTAACCATCCATGTCGGGCATGCGCACGTCCAGCAGGATAAGTGCAGGCTCGTGACGCCCCACGGCGGCCAACCCCTCCTCTCCCCCTTTGGCAAAGAAGAGGTTGTACTCCTCTTTGAGGATTTGCCGCAGCAACCCGAGGTTGCTCGGCTCGTCGTCGATGATCAGCACGCGCGGTCGACTCATGGCGCAGGTTCCTCCCGATCCTCCAGATAATCCTCCAGCTTGCGGGTGGCGAACGGGATATCGAACAGCTCCAGGGCTGCACTTATTTCGCTCACCAGCTCGCAAGGCAAGTGACTCCTTGCCTGGCTCAGCGCCGGCTCAATCAGATCCAGATCCTCGCTCACCAGGGCCTGATGCAGGGCGTGCAGGCAGACCTCCCGCGCTTCCCCCTGGGCCAGCGGGGAACTGACCGCGCCCGGCTCGCGCCCGGCATAGGTATCGATGGAGTGTTGTGCCCGCTCCAGGGCCTCGAGGAAGGGTGCGATAAGCTGGCTGGTATCGCTCCCCTGCTCGATGGCCTCGTTCAACTCGGCACTGATACGCGCCACATCGGTGAGCGACAGGCTGCCCGCCACCCCCTTGAGCTTGTGGGTCAGGCTCGCGGCCGCATCGGTCTCGTGCTGGGCGATGTAACCCGGCAACACGGTACCGACCGTCATGTAGTCATCGCGAAAACGCCGCAGGTATTTAAGATAGACCGAGGCTTCACCCCAGTTGCGCAGTCCGGTATCGATATCGATGCCGGCCACCGGCTCGTGGGGGAGTCGCTCGTCGTTCACGGTGAGCGGCAGGACTACGTCCGGCAGATAACGCAGCAAGGTCGCGATGAGCTGCTCCACATCGAGCGGCTTGGCTATGAAGTCGTTCATGCCAGAGGCCAGCGCCGCCTCCCGCTGATCCTTGAATACCCCTGCGGTGAGTGCCAGCACGGGAGTCTCCTCCCGCCCCGGCAGCAGGCGCAGGCGACGGGTCGCCTCGTAGCCATCCATCACCGGCATCTGCACATCCATGAGCACCAGATCAATGCGCCGTGCCGGATCTGCCAGGCAGGCCAGGGCTCGCTCCCCATCGATGGCGGTCATCACCTCGGCCCCCTCCCGTTGCAACAAGCGGGTCGCCACCTCCAGGTTGATGTCGCTGTCATCCACCAGCAGTATGTGCACGCCCGGCAGGCGCAGACGGCGCTGGCCACTCTCAAGGGGCTCCACATGCTCGCGCTTCTCGTGGATGAGACGCGCCACCGCGTTGTAGAGACTGGAGCCGGTGACCGGTTTGTGCAGCACCAGATCCACCTGATCCGAGCCGGGGCGGTGCATCAGTTCATCCTGGGAATAGGCGGTCGCCATGATGATGATGGGTGAACGCTCCTGCTGCTCGAAGGCGCGGCGAATGGCCAGGCAGGTCTCGAGCCCGTCCATGCCCGGCATGATCCAGTCGAGCAGGATCACGTCGAAACGCTCCCCCTGGCGCAGCAGATGGTGCAGCGCCTGCTCACCGGACTCCACCACCCGCGACTGCCATCCGAGGGAACCCACCGTCATCGACAGGGCGTCGCGGGTCACCTGATTGTCGTCGGCGATGAGCAGCGAGATGTGCTGCAGGCGCTCGTTCAAGGCCTCGGGCCGCTCCACCTGCTCCAGCCGGACGCGGAACCAGAATTCGCTCCCCTTGCCAAGCTCGCTGGTGACGCCGATATCCCCCCCCATCAGGTTCACCAGGCGGCGACTGATGGTCAGACCAAGCCCGGTGCCCCCGAAGCGGCGACTGGTGGAGGAGTCTGCCTGGGAGAATGCATTGAAAATGTTGGCCTGCTGCTCGGGGGGAATGCCGATCCCGGTGTCGCGCACCCGAAACAGCAAGGTGGCCATGCCGTCTTGCTCTGATTCCAGCACAACCTTGACCTCCACCTCGCCGCGTTCGGTAAACTTGATGGCATTGCCGGTCAGGTTGAGCAGCACCTGCTCGAGGCGCAGGGCGTCCCCAATCAGATGGGAAACCGGCTCGGGGGCACTGCTCACCACCAGTTCGAGGTGCTTCTGGCCAACGCAGGTGGACATGATGGCCGCCACGTGATCGAGCACCTCTTCGAGACTGAATGGCACCCGCTCAAGCTCGAGCCGACCCGACTCAATCTTGGAGAAATCAAGGATGTCGTTGATGATCCCGAGCAGCGCCTGCCCGGCCTGGTGGATTTTGCGCACCAGGGCATGCTGACCATCGTCGAGCCCTCCCTGTTCGAGCAGGTAGGTCAGCCCCATGATGGCGTTCATGGGGGTGCGGATCTCGTGGCTCATGTTGGCGATGAAATCACCTTTGACCTGTGCCAACCTGGCCGCTTCCTGCTGGGCCAGTTGCTCCTTGTGCCTGCTGCGCACCAGTGCAGCCACACCGGCACCAAACAACAGCAGCAGCACGGCGCTGGCGGCCAAGATGATCCCCCAGATATGAGTGCGAATGGCCTGCAGCTCGCTGTGCGGCACCAGGGACGCGGCTTTCCAGATCAGCTGATCATGATTCTGTGCCGGGTACAGGGTGGTCCAGCTCCAGAGTCCGTCGGCAGACTCCATCTGGCCGTTTGATGCGTCCCAGAACGCCTGCCAGGCCTGGGGAGAAGTCTGCTTCAGAGTCAGATCCGGGCGCTCGAGCATGAAGCCCCACTCCCGGGATGGGTCCGGGCTGCGCAGCCAGTATCCGTCCTGGTTGAACAACATAATGTGATCGGCTGCCTTGCCGCGGTTGTCGGCAAACTCCTTGAGCATACGGGCAGCCTGAACGTTGATTAGCAGCAGACCAAGATCACGTCCCCCAAGGCGCAGACGCTTGGCAATGCGGATCATGGGGTTGAAGGGGCGATCGATCACCCCGTGTTCAACGTTGAGATCGAGCGGCGAGACGTAGACCCGCTCCCAGGGCAGCGCCATAGCATCGCGAAAGTAGTAACGCTCCCCCTTGTTCTGCAACTGGTCGTCCGTCACACGCCACAGACGCTGGCCCTGGCGATCGATGCGCACCCGCTCCATGCCATCCGGGGCAAGCCAACGCACCTGGGCATAGTCGGGATTGCGGTTCAGCAGGATGGTGAACTGGACGGCCAGGGTGTCACGGTCATTGCGAGCCGCCGCTTCGAGCAGGATGGGTTCTTCCGACATGCTGCGCACATGGCGCAGCGGCACCGCCAGCTCGCCGTCAAGGCGGCCGCTGGCAAGCGCCAGGAAGGTGCTCTCATCGCTGCGAACGCGATAGAGCTCGCGCTCGATCAGTGCATTGCCCAGCAGATAGCCACCTGCCAGGACCAACAGCAGAATAGGTGAAAACAGCAGGATATATGTCCGTACGATTCCTTTCATAACGGTCAACATCGCCCCGAAAAATGGACTTGCCCGAGTACTTTTTGAACATCAGAGCACCACAACACGTGTCCTGCTGTCAATCATGCCTTCAAGTAAAGACCAATAGTGCTGTTTGAGTATTTTATTTTCCCGGAAAAAATGCTGTAAAAACAAAGAGGCCACCCGATTGGGTGGCCTCTTCACAGGAAAGTTCGTTGTCGATTAGACGCGAACGAAATCCAGGTGAACCAGCTTGTAGCGAACCGGGTGACGCTGGATAGCCTTCACGTTCACTTTGACTTCTTCACCGTTGATGACCAGGGTCAGCTCGGAGGAGTAGAACTCCGGCTTCTCTTGGGCCAGGATCAGCTTCTTGTGGTCCAGGGTAACGGACACGGCTTCTTTGCCTGCACCGTAAACGATGGCAGGAACCAGGTCAGCATGACGCAGGCGGCGGCTCGCACCTTTCCCCAGGTCAGAACGGACTTCAGCTTGGAATACGAAAGACATAGTGATTATCTCTTTTAAGATGAATGTATGGTGTTGACTGCGACCGGTCAGCACCTCGCAAAACGAGCGCGAATACTAGCACGGGCCCGGAGGGGATACAAGGAAAGAACCCGCGGCACTCCTCTCTAGGCAAAAAGGCACTCCACCACGCCTCTCGCCATCCCCTAACGCCCCTGCTCCAGACGGGCAAACTGCTGCTGTCGCTGGGCCGGGCTCAGGGCATCGAATTGCGCCAGAGTCTGCGCTTTCGGGCAATAGAGGCGCTGCCCGGCCTGTACCTGGATCCCTTTGGCCATCCTGTCACGATTTTCCTGCACCAGCGCCAGCAGATAACTGTAAGTATCCGAGCCGCCGGCCTCCTTTGACTGAAGCTGGCTTGCAATGCGCCACAGGGTTTCTCCCGCCGCCACCTGATGACAAACCCGCGATGCCTCCCCTGCCGCCGTGGCGGAAAGAGTCAGGGTCGCCTGCTCAGGGGCAGAATCTGCGGTGGCCATGGGCTGTGCATCTCCCTGCCTTGCCAAGGCCTGTGTAGGGACCAGCCCCCCAAGCCGTGCGAGCAAGGGCTCCCCCAGAGGCATCCGCGCCTTCTTCTCCCGAGGCAGGGAGAACTCGGCGACAAAGGCGACAGCGCCCTGGACTTCGAACGAGGGGGCCGAGGAGGCGGCTTGCTGTACTGATTGGTGGGGCGCCATGCCATAGGCCATCTCATCGATGCGCTTTAGCCTGGCCAGGTAAGCCTTGGAGAGCTGGGCCTCCCCTTCGAACAGATCGAAGGGGGGCACCAGCCGGGCAGGAAAGAGGATCTGCCAGCGGCCATTCTTCTTTCTCTGTTCAAGTGGGGGAAACTGATTGCCCCGCCAGGCCGCAAAAATGGGCGGCACGGGGCGCAGCACCGGATAGAACTCCGGGTTGAGCTGCACCCAGGTTTGTTCCGCAATGGGTTGATACCCGCTGATGTTGACCAGTGCCACCCCCAACCAGATCCCCAGCATATGACGGCCTCCCTTCCCTTTGGCGTCTCGTTGCTTTCACACTATGGCTCAGAAAACAGATAGATAGCAGCTTAGCACTGGGCAATGGCGCTCTGCACCCGTTTATCCGAGATAGGGTATGGCGTCCCCAGTTGCTGGGCGAAGAAGGAAACTCGCAGCTCCTCGATCATCCAGCGGATATTGGCCACCTCGGCCGGGATCAGCTGGGATTTGGGGATCTTGGCGAGCAGTGCCTTGTACTCCGACTCCACGCTGTGCACCTTGAGCATGTAGACCCGATCCCGGTTGGGATCGATGGCGAGCTTCTCGAGGCGTCGCTCGATGGCCCGCAGGTAGCGCAGCAAGTCAGGCAGCCGCTGCCAGCCGGTCTCGGTGACAAAGCCCTTGTGAATGAGGTTACCCAACTGCTGCTGGATGTCCGACATGGCAAAGGCGGTGTCGAGCTGCATCTTGCCCTTGAGCCGTTTCTTGATCTCATGGGAGAGGGTCAGCACGGCTTCCACCTGTTTGGCCACCTCCACCACCGCATCGTTGAGCTCGGCGCGGACATACTCCTTGAGCGCCTCGAAACCCGCCTCGTCCCAAGCCAGCCCGCCGTGCTGCTCAATCAGCTTGTCGCAGCCGCAGGCGATGCAGTCGTCAATCAGCTCGGCCACCTTGCCAAAGGGGTTGAAATAAAGTCCCAGCTTGGCCTTGTTGGGCAACTTCTCCTGCAGATACTTGATGGGAGATGGCACGTTGAGCAGCACCAGCCTGCGTTGGCCTGCCCACATCAGCTGCTGCTGCACCACTGGACTCTCCACCAGCTGGATGGCGACCGAATCCTTCTGATCCACCAGGGCCGGATAGGCTTTCACCTCGAACCCGCCCCGCTTCTGGCTGTACTCTTGCGGCAGCTCGCCAAAGCTCCACAGGGTGAGGCCAGACTGCTCGATGTCATCGTCCGCCACTTGCGACAGGGTCTCCTGCACCTTGCCGCGCAGGGACTCTTTCAATGCCTCCAGATCCTTGCCTTCCGCCACCTTCTTGTGCTTGTCGTCCACCACACGGAAGGTGAGTTTCAGGTGATCGGGCACCGCAGCCCAATCCCAGGATTCACGGGGCACGGTCACGCCGGTCATGCGGCGCAGCTGACGCTCCATCTCGTCCAAGAGCGGCCCCTGCTCGGGGTTGATACTGGCGAGCAACGCGTCGGCGTAGTTGGGCGCCGGCACGAAGTTCTTGCGCATCGGCTTTGGCATCGACTTGATAAGAGCGACGAGCAGCTCATGACGCAGCCCCGGGATCAACCACTCGAACCCCTTCACCTCCACTTGGTTGAGCAGCGGCAGCGGAATATGCAGGGTCACACCGTCCGCCGCCTCCCCCGGCTCGAACTGATAGGTCAACTTGAGCTTGAGGCGCCCCTGCTGCCAGAAGTTGGGGTAGTCGAGATCGCTGATGTGGGCCGCATCCCCCTTCATCAACATCTCTTTTTCGAAGTTGAGCAGCTCGGCGTCCTGCTTTTGCGCCTCTTTCCACCACTTGTCAAAGTGGCGGCTTGATATCACCTCCTCCGGCAGACGGGCATCGTAGAAGCGGAACAAGTCCTCATCATCCACCAGGATGTCGCGCCGGCGGGACTTGTGCTCCAGCGCCTCTACCTCGGCCAGGAGCTTGCGGTTATCGCTGAAGAAACGGTGGCGGGTCTCGAAATCCCCCTCCACTAGGGCGCGGCGGATAAACAGCTCGCGGCACAGCGCCGGATCGATGCGGCTGAAGTTGATGATGCGCTCGTTGACCAGGGTCAGGCCATAAAGCGTCACCTTCTCCTTGGCCATCACGGCGCCATTTTTCTTCGACCAGTGGGGGTCGCTGTGGTGCAGCTTGATGAGGTGCCCCGCCAGCGGCTCCACCCACTCGGGTTCAATCTTGGCGTTGATGCGGGCATAGAGGCGCGAGGTCTCCACCAGCTCGGCGGCCATCACCCACTTGGGGGGCTTCTTGAACAGACCGGAGGCCGGGAACAGGTGGAAACGGCCGTTGCGGGCCCCGAGGAATTCAGGCTTCTCCAGATCCTTGTTGCCGATGTGGCTCAAAAGACCGGTCAAGAGCGCACAGTGCACCGTCTTGAAGTCTGCCGGTTCCTGGTTGGCCTTGAAGCCCAGCTCCTTGACCGTCTGGCGCAGCTGGAAGTGAATGTCCTGCCATTCGCGCACCCGCAGATAGGAGAGAAACTCCTTCTGGCACATGCGGCGAAACGGGTTGCTGCCAAGGGCATCCTGCTGCTCTTTCAGATAGTTCCAGAGGTTAACAAAAGCGAGGAAGTCGGAATCCTTGTCTTCAAAACGTCTGTGCTGCTCGTCGGCGGCCTGCTTTTTCTCCATGGGCCGCTCGCGGGGATCCTGAATGCTGAGGGCGGCGGTGATCACCATCACCTCGCTCAGGCAACCGGTCTGCGCTGCGCTGATCACCATCTTCGCCAGACGCGGATCAAGGGGGATACGCGAGAGCTGGCGACCGGTCTCAGTCAGCTGCAGCTTGGCTTCGCGATCGCTGGTGGCGGGCAATTCCCTCACCGCCTCCAGCTCTTTCAAGAGAGTCAAACCGTCCTTGATATGGCGCGACTCCGGCGGCTCGACGAAGGGGAACGCCTCCATATTGCCAAGGCCGAGCGCCAGCATCTGCAGGATGACGGAGGCCAGATTGGTGCGCAGGATCTCGGGGTCGGTGAAGGCCGGACGGCTATTGAAATCCTCCTCCGAGTAGAGGCGGATACAGATACCATCCGCCACCCGGCCGCAACGCCCTTTACGCTGGTTGGCGCTGGCCTGGGAGACCGGCTCGATGGGCAGGCGCTGCACCTTGGTACGCCAGGAGTAGCGGCTGATACGGGCGGTGCCCGGATCGATGACGTATCGAATGCCCGGCACCGTCAGCGAGGTCTCCGCCACGTTGGTGGCGAGCACGATGCGCCGTCCGGCATGTTGCTGGAACACCTTGTTCTGCTCGGCGTTGGAGAGGCGGGCGTAGAGCGGCAGCACCTCGGTATCGCGCAGGTTGAGCTTGCGCAGGGCATCGGCGGTATCGCGGATCTCCCGCTCGCCGTTCATGAAGATGAGGATGTCCCCGAGCCCCTCGCGGGCCAGCTCTTCGACTGCATCGAAGATCCCCTGCAGCTCGTCGCGCTCTTCCAACCCCTCGCTCTTGTCACTGCTTTTTTTATCAACAAACAGTGGGCGGTAACGCACCTCCACCGGATAGGTGCGGCCAGAGACCTCGATCACCGGCGCCTTGTTGAAATGCCGGGAGAAACGCTGGGGGTCAATGGTGGCCGAGGTGATGATCACCTTGAGATCGGGGCGCTTTGGCAGCAGCTGTTTGAGATAACCCAGAATGAAGTCGATGTTGAGGCTGCGCTCGTGGGCCTCATCGATGATGATGGTGTCGTACTGGGTCAGCATCCGGTCGTTCTGGATCTCGGCCAGCAGGATACCGTCGGTCATCAGCTTGATGTGGGTCTGCTCACTCACCTGATCGGTAAAGCGCACCTTGTAACCCACGTAGTGGCCAAGCTCGGACTCCATCTCCTCGGCAATACGGGCTGCCACGGTACGGGCCGCCAGACGGCGCGGCTGGGTGTGGCCGATGAAGCCCTTGACCCCACGCCCGAGCGCCAGACAGATCTTGGGGATCTGGGTGGTTTTGCCCGAACCGGTTTCGCCGGCGATGATCACCACTTGATGCTCTTCAATGGCTTTGGCGATCTCCCCTTGCTTCTGGCTGACTGGCAGATTGTCCGGATAGGTGACCTTGGGCACGCCCGCCAGACGGGACTGATAGCGCGCCTGTGCCACATCCAGGTCAGCGGCGATGGTTTCGAGCACGGCAGCCTGCTTGGCTTCCGGCAGCTTCTTGACCCCGTGCAGTCGACTGGAGAGACGGCGGGCGTCGAGATTCATGCAGGCGGTAAGACGGCGGCGCAGCGCCTCGATAGAGAGAGACAAGGTACGAATTCCTTAAAAGAGTGCCCATCAAGGGCCATATCGATAGCTGGGGGAGATCCTAAAGAGCGAGGCTGGGCGGTGCAAGCCTTAAAGCGCCGCGCCAGCACATCAAGCCGGAGGCGTCATGACCGTCACGGATGAAAAGAGCAGGCCGGAGCCTGCTCTTTGAAAACAACCAGACAACACCATTCAGACTCTGGCCTGATGCACGAAACAGGTGCCAAGCTGGGCGTGGATGGCCTGCATCACATTGTGGCGGTTGATGACCCCTAGCAGGCGCCCCTCCTCCACCACAGGATAGATCTTGGGCTTTTGACCCATCATCATCTCCGCCAGATCCAGGATGCTGGTGTCGGGGCCGACTGCCAGCACCTCCTTGCGCATCACATCCCTGACCTGGGCCACCTGTTCACAGTGGTAGGCCTCTTTCAACATGACGGCGATGCAATCCTGCTCGGAGACCCAGCCAATCAGATGTCCCTGGCTGTCCACTACGGGGCCGCCCAACTGATGACTGTTGAGAAATTTTTCCACCGCCGCCTGTACCATCATCTCTGCGCTGAAGGTGATGGGCTTGGTCTGCATGTAGTCCTTTGCTTTGAGTGATTCCATGACGCTTTCCCCCAACGAGCCTCCCGAGGGGAGGCAAGAGCCGGGCACTATGTCCGGCTCACTCCAAGCATAGTCCGCATGGATCAGGAGATGGATTGCAGCAAGAGCAAGAGCTCGTTCTGGCTGTGGCAGTCGGTCTTCTTGAACACCCCTTTCAGGGTGGAGCGCACAGTTTCCACCTTGACACCGCGCAGCTCCGCGATGTCGTTGCTGCTGTAACCCTTGCTCATCAGCACCAGCAGCTCCTTCTCGCCAATGGTGAGGGGATAGAGGCTGGCCAGCGCTTCGATGTCGGGGTTGAAGGCGTGCTCGGGGTCACGCAGCACCACTTCCACATAGCGTTCAAAGCGGCTGAGTCCGCTCATCAGGGTGCATTGGACCAGCAGCGGGCGCAGGTTAGGCTGACGGGGAATGGACATATAGGCGCTGGCGCCGGGCAGCAAATAGGCAAAGCCATTGAGGATCTCCTTGAGCTGGCGTTGCTGCTCCTTATTCTGCAAAGAGAAAATGCCGTTGATGGCCCGCAATTCCACATTTTCATCGGCGATACGGTTGAAGGCCACATTGGAATAATGAATATGCCCCTTGTCGTCTATGATGGCGCTGGGCTTATTATGGTTTTTCACCAGCTGTTGCAACTGATAGTTCTGGGTTTCCAGGGCCAGCAAGTTCCAATAATGGTGGCTCCAGGCCGCCAGTCCGGAATAGATTTCAGAGAGCGAGGTGAGGTCGCGACTACTGAAATCATCTTGCGCTGCACCACGGTAACTGCACAGGCTGCTCAGCCCCCTCCCTTTCACCTGGCAGACGCCGCCGACGGCGAATTGGGCGCCGAAACTTGCCAGCAGACCCACCGAGCTTGAAATGCTGTTGGCGCTGACAATCCCCTTGCACCCTTTATCCAGGTAATGGTTGAACCACACATCCTGGCGATGATGTTGCAGGTAAAACTGCTGCTGGGCCTCGGTCAGACCGCTGGAAAAAAGCTTTATTCCGTCGCTCTTGTCATCATCCCGCAATAAAAACAGGGATGAACTACAGGAAACGTCGGCGCGAAATTGGTCCACGACGAGCTTAATGTCAGAATCATTAATACCGCACTCGTATAACTGGCTGATATAGGGCGATATCCTTTCTTTCTCTAATGCCTTCACACCCGAACTCCTAATTCTTATTTTTATTGAAGAGGCATCTTACTCTGCAATGGGATAGTCGAAAAGTAGTCAAATGAACAAAGGGTTTATGATTTATTCATAAATAGTCATGAATATAGGCTCATGAATGAATATGGCCAAAAAGGGTAAATAGCCGCTCATGTTTTTCCTGGCGCTGGTCGCTTACCTCCCTGTTTTACCTCTTGATGTCTCACCACCCACTCGCCATCCCGGCCCCTCTTCCCCCCAAGATCACGCTTTTCAACATTGGGGTCATCTGCATCCACACCGATTCACATGTTGCATTTTGGTGACTTTGGTGTTTCCATTTTGAGCGCCGGACGATATTGTATATACAAATCATCCCCTCAATGGAATTGAACCATGCGGATCACAAGGAGAGAAAATGGAACCTGAACACACGCTCACTGCACCGGCAGGATCAGGGGCCGGCATCAAGCTGCTGTTGGCCAGCCTGCTTGGCATCGCCATCTTTTTTGTTCCCTTCGAGCTTGGCGGGCGCAGCACCATAGTGGTGGATCACCTGGCCGGCTTTCTGATTGCCCAGCGCCCCCTTGCCCTGATCCTCATTCTCTTGCTCATCGCCTATGGCGCCATCACCCCCTTGCTGGATGGCCGCTGGCGCGCCCGTCCCATCGACAGGGTATTGAGCCTGTTCAAGCTGCTCGGACTGGCCCTGGCCATTTTGTATGTCACAGACTGGGGCCCTGCCTGGTTGATGACCCCGGACCGCCTCCCCTTCCTGTTCGACAAACTGGCCATGTCTGTGGGCCTCATCGTGCCTATCGGCGCCATGGCCCTGACCTTCCTGCTCGGTTTCGGCCTGCTGGAATTCATCGGGGTGCTGATGCAACCCGTGATGCGCCCCCTGTGGCGCACGCCGGGTCACTCCGCCATCGATGCGGTCGCCTCTTTCGTCGGCAGCTACTCGGTGGGCCTGCTCATCACCAACCGGGTCTTCCTCGCGGGCAAGTACACGGTGCGAGAAGCCGTCATCATCGCCACCGGCTTCTCCACCGTCTCGGCCGCCTTCATGATCATCGTAGCCAAGACCCTCAACCTGATGGGACACTGGAACTTCTACTTCTGGTCCACCCTGGTGATCACTTTCGTCATCACCGCCATCCTGGCGCGTGTTCCTCCCATCAGTCGCCTGGCTCACCATGGGGAGACCGACGAGCCTCTACCGGCTGGCATGAGCCGCTGGCAGGCGGCCCTCACCTGCGGCCTGACCCAGTCCCACCAGGCAGATCCCCTGCTGCGGCAATTGAAGGACAACCTCAGGGACGGTCTTCACATGGCCGCTGCCGTGGTGCCCACCATACTGTCCGTCGGTCTGCTGGGCCTGCTGCTGGCAAAGCACACCCCTCTGTTCGATCTGCTGGGCTGGCTGCTCTGGCCACTGACCTGGCTGCTGGATCTCGGCGAGCCGCTCGCCACCGCCAAGGCCCTCTCGGCCGGTCTGGCCGAGATGTTCCTGCCCGCCATCCTGCTCAAGGATGCCGACCTGCTGGTGCGCTATGTCGCGGCCGTGGTTTCGGTCAGCTCGGTGCTCTTCTTCTCTGCCTCCATCCCCTGCATCCTGGCCACCCGGATCCCGGTGAGCGTGGGACAGCTGGTGGTGATCTGGCTGCTGCGCACCCTGCTTGGCATCCTGCTGGCCGCCTTGTGCGGCAGGCTGGCGCTGGCCCTCGGCTGGCTCGGTTGACCAGGGCTCATAAAAAAACAAAGCGCCATCAGGCGCTTTGTTTTTATCAGGATTGTCTCAGGGGGCGATGACGGCGAACCGGCCGCTGTTGAAATCATCTATCGCCTGATGGATCTCTGCCTCGCTGTTCATGACAAAGGGGCCATAACCCACGATGGGTTCATCGATGGGCTCGCCACTCAGCAGCAACAAGCTGGCCTCGCCTTCCGCCTCCAACATGAACTCCTCCCCGTTGGGATCGAGCAGCACCAGTTGTGCTTCGCCCGCGCGCTCCTGACCGTTGATAATGAGAGAGCCCTTGAGTACCACCAAGGCGCTGTTCCATCCCGCTACCGCCGGCAGCACCACGCTGGCCCCGCCCTTGAGCCGCAGATCCCAGATGTTCATGGGCGAGAAGGTGCGGGCAGGCCCCTCTACCTCGCCTTGTTGCAACCCGGCATCGTTCCCGGCGATGATGCGCACCCGCACATCGCCCTCCTTGAGGCTCAGTTGCGGGATGCTGTCGCTGGTGATGCCCTGATAACCGGGCGTCGACATCTTGTGTTTGGCGGGCAGGTTGACCCAGAGCTGCACCATGTTGAGGGTGCCACCACGACGGGTAAACCCCTGGGAGTGGAATTCGTCGTGCATGATGCCGGCGGCGGCCGTCATCCACTGCACGTCTCCCGGACCGATGATCCCCCCCTGGCCGGTCGAGTCTCGATGGGCGACCTCCCCTTCATAGACGATGGTGACCGTCTCGAAGCCACGGTGCGGGTGCTCCCCCACGCCCCTGGCATGATCGGCGGGCTCGAAATGTGCCGGGCCAGCCCTGTCCAGCAGCAGGAAGGGGCTCAAGGCGCGGCCATGGGTCTGATACGAGAACAGCGAGCGAACCGGGAATCCGTCGCCGACCCAGTGTTGTCGAGGGGCGCTGTAAATACCGATGACTCTTTTCATGATGCTCTCCTGGGTGATCGTCACGGAATGTGTCGTTGCTCGCATTGTGAGTCTGGAACGCTGCGTCCGGTAGACGTAAAATTTGCCATCAGCGTCCTATTTTGTGAACGATAACCCCATGCAACAGGATCTCAACGACCTCTATTTCTATGTCCAGGTGGTGGATCACGGGGGCTTTGCCCAGGCCGGCAGGGCCCTCGGCATGCCCAAGTCCAGGCTCAGCCGCCGCATCGCCATGCTGGAGGAGCGACTCGGGGTGCGTCTTATCCAGCGTTCCACCCGCAGCTTCACCGTCACCGAACTCGGGCAGGCTTATTACACCCGTTGCCGGGCCATGCTGGTGGAAGCCGATGCGGCGCAGGATCTCATCGCCGCGACCCAGAGCGAGCCTTGCGGTCTGGTGCGCATCGCCTGCCCCATCGATCTGCTGCACGCCCACGTAGGGAGGATGCTGATCTCCTTCGCCCTGGCCCATCCCAGCGTCAAGGTGCAGCTCGTCGGGGTCAACCGGGCGGTGGATCTGGTCGCGGAGGGGTTGGACATGGCGCTCAGGGTGCGACCACTGCCCCTGGAGGACAGCGATCTCGCCATGCGGGTGCTGGGTTATGCGACCCAGTGTCTGGTGGCAAGCCCGGCCCTTGTCGCGTCACTCGGCATGCCCCGGGCCCCCGCAGATCTGCTGTCATGGCCGAGCCTCGGTCATGGCGCCAGCCTGGAAGGCCATCACTGGACCCTGCTGGGCCCCGATGGGGCCCGAGTCAAACAGCACCACAGCCCCCGCTTTGCCACCACCGACATGCAGACATTGCGTCAGGGGGCGATCGACGGGCTCGGGGTCGTGCAACTGCCCACCATGATGATGAATGAGCCCCTGGCCGATGGCCAGCTGGTGCGTTTGCTCCCCGACTGGGCACCGCGCCAGGAGGTGATCCACGCGGTCTTCCCCTCACGCCGCGGTCTGCTGCCTGCCATCCGCGCCCTCATCGATCATCTGGTCGAGGGCTTCTCCCACCTGGGGCAGGCAAGTAAATCACCCCTACTTTCCTAGACACCTCAAGAGTCTCAAACTGAGGTCAATCAGGAGGTGTCATGAGCAAGCAGCAACGTTACACGGAAGAATTCAAACTGGCAGCCGTCAAGCAGGTGACTGAGCGCAATTACCCAGTAGCAGAGGTCGCTGAACGACTTGGTATTTCCAGCCACAGTCTTTATGTCTGGATCAAACGCTACAGCCAACCCGAGGCGCAGCAACAGGATGTAGTGGTCTAATCATCCCGGACACCGTTTTAGGTGGTACAGTCGCCACCATTATTTGAGGTGTTCAATGACAAGATTACGTCGCTCATTTACTGCCGAGTTCAAGCTGGAAGCCGCATCCCTGGTGCTCGACCAAGGCTATTCAGTCCCCGAAGCCAGCCGTTCACTGGATGTCGGCGAAACCGTGCTGCGTCGATGGGTTCAGCAACTTCAATCAGAACGAAGTGGCGCTACACCTGCTAACCGGGCGCTGACCCCTGAGCAGCAAAAAATTCAGGAGTTGGAAGCCCGCATCAACCGGCTTGAACGCGAAAAGGCCATTCTAAAAAAGGCTACTGCTCTCTTGATGGCGGACGAACTCGAACGTACGCGCTGATAGACCGATTAAGGGAGCAAGCCCCCACCACCCTGGTCTGTTGCGCTTTCGGTATACCAACCGCCTGTTTTTACGACTATCTGGCTCGCAGGCGCACAATTAACCGTGAACGGGTGCAGCAGAGAAGTGAGTTACGGTGTTTGTTCAAAGAGAGTAGAGGCTCAGCTGGCAGCCGGGCCTTGATGTCAATGATGCGGGCACTGGGGCATCAGATTGGTCGGTTCAAGGTGCGTCGCCTGATGAAGGAGGCCGGGCTGGTCTCCAAACAACCGGGAGCTCATCGTTATCAGGTCGCGCGGTCTGAACGACCGGATATTCCCAATCTTCTGGCGCGTGAATTTGATGTCCAGCAACCCAATCAGGTGTGGTGCGGCGACATCACTTACGTATGGGCAGGTGGCCGCTGGCATTACCTGGCCGCGGTGCTCGACCTCCACACCCGACGGGTCGTGGGCTGGGCGATGTCCGGCAGGCCTGATGCTGAGTTGGCCGTGAAAGCGCTCGACATGGCGTATCAGCAACGGGGCTGCCCGTCTGGCGTGCTGTTTCACTCCGACCAGGGCAGCCAATACGGCAGCCGGGTATTTCGGCAACGGCTGTGGCGCTATCGCATGACCCAGAGCATGAGTCGGCGTGGCAACTGCTGGGATAACGCGCCGATGGAGCGGCTGTTCAGGAGCCTCAAGACGGAATGGCTTCCGACCACGGGGTACATGAGCCTGCGGGAAGCCAAGCGGGATATCAGCTACTACCTGATGGATTACTACAACTGGCGGCGCCCGCATCAACACAATGATGGGATACCGCCAGCAGAGGCCGAAAATCGGCTTAACTGTGTGTCCGGATTTAGTTGACCACTACA